>DATJOQ010000281.1:0-21628 GCA_035506935.1 Binataceae bacterium (SeqCode)
ATCCGGCGTCAGCGTTTTGAGGCCAGTTCCGTCGATGTTCATAATGTCAATGCTCTGCTGATAGTATTCATTTGATCCCCAAGTCACGCCGAACAACAGCTTATTGCCATCCGGCGACAGCCCGGGGTCATATACGTCTGCTCCGCTAAGATCGGCGCTAGTGTTGATGACCTGATCCGTGCCATTAGCCAGATCGACTTTGTGGATCAGCATGTCGTTAACCCGCTCGCATCCCTTGCATTCTGGAGCCGGCCCTAGCCGAATAGTCTTCGGATTGCCGATATAGATGAGCGTCTTTCCATCTCGACTAATGGTTGCTCCACCGCCGGCCGGGTTCATGACCGTTATCGTTCGTATCGGAACGCCCGAGGCCGCAATCATAAGCAAGCTTGCAACCGCAAGTAGCGCCACTAAATTCTCAAGTTTCATTTTTTTTGGTTTCGATGCTGGTCATTAGTCCCGATCCCACCGAAGTTCCAGACTTCGTTGAGCGCGCGATTCGATCCAGATGGCGCGGGGTCAGCTTGGCGCCGACCAGGAATTCCGCGACGTGCGACAACGCGCGCAGGTCGCGCACACCAATCTTGATCTCGGGGGCGATCGCCAGTTTGACCGACGGCGGCAGCTCGTGAGCGAAGCGCGCGACCCGCACGATATCGCGCCGCGCACGCTCGCCATAACTTTCGAGGTAGTCGACCAGCGCCGACATCCCGGCGTCGCGGCTCAAGCTGCTGCCGAGCAGGCCGCGCAGCGCGCCGATTTCCTCGAGCCGTCCCGATACGCCGTTGTCGCTGCGCGACAACTCCTGCCAGCTCTCCTCGTCGAGGAACCGATTAATCACGATCGCCGACAGGTGAAGTCCCTCGGCTTTCATTTCCTCGATCAAGTCCTGTGCCTGCAGCAGACGATCTTCCTCGGCGGTGGTGACCAGGATAAATCGCACCGCCGGTGAGCGCAGCAGCGCTTCGGTTTTGTGAAAGCGCTCGGCCACCGCATCGACCGCCTCCGACGCAGCGACGAAGAATTCCGAGATCGATGAGAGCACGCGCGCTCCGGCGAAATGCTCGATATCGCGCACGATGAACCGCGCGGCGCGGCTTGCGAGCCTCATCGCGAAGCGGCCGGCGGTGAAGTAGGGCATGAACAGCCAGCGCGCGCTCCGCGAATCGAGCAGGCGGGTAAGGCGCGCGGGCGCGTGGATAAATTCGAAGGCGTGCGCCGCAGGCGGCGTGTCGACCACTTCGATTTCGAATTCGCCGCTGAGACTGATGTCGTAGAGCTGTTGGAGCGCGGCGTAAGCCTCGGAGCCGGCAAATTGCTCGGTGAGATTCTTGTAGAAAGGATTGTCCAGTATGCGATGGCGGGTTGCGGGATCGGTCGCAAACCGCTCGACCATCGCGTCCCACGCGCCCTTGACGTCGAGCACCATCGCGGAAAGCTTGAGTGCCGGATCCAATCCTGCGGCGGAAAGCCGCGCGGCGCTCAGGCGCATCGGTTTGCCGCCGAGACGCTCGAGTCCGAGCGCGTCGCGCAATCGCCGCGCCGGATCGACCGTGATCACCGCGGTCTCGAGCCGGCACGAGGCTGCCGCCAATCCGAGCGCGGCGGCAACCGTGGTCTTGCCTACTCCGCCAGTGCCAAGCAAGACCAGCGTCGCGCCCTTTTTCAACAGCTCCTTCATCACGCACCATCCGTTCTGTGGGCAAACATATCAGGGCGTCGATCGCGGCGCACGATAGCTTGTTCCAGCAGGCGTGAACGAGGACTAAAATCCATACAGTCTCTGTGGGGAGGGGTGGCGCATGGCTGTTTATCTGCTCGCCGGCAATTTCTTGCTGGGCGTTCTAGCCCTTTTGATTCTCGCGCTCTACTGGAGCCGCTTACGGTCTATCGCCGCGGCCTCGATAACCGAAGCTCTCAAGCCGCTCGGCGACGGTATCGCGCGGCTCGACCAGCAGCTCGCGCACGCGACCGCCGATATGGCCGAGCGGATCGAGCGGACCAAGGGCGACTTGCGCCAGGAAACCGCCGATCGGATGGCCGGCGGCTTCGGCGGATTACGCGAGTCGATCGAGCGCCAGCTTTCCGCGGGCCGCGACGAACAGGGGCGCGCGCTCGCGCAGGCGACAGCCCAGCTCGAGCATCGATTCACCACGCTCCAGAGCGCGACCGAGAACCGGCTCGAGAATCTGAGCGCGCGCACCGGGCAGAGCCTGGACGCGATACGCGAGCAGGTCGACGTGAAACTGCTCGCGATCACCGAGCAAGTGCAGCAGAAGCTCGATCAAAATATCAAGGAAGGCTTCGCTCATTTCGATAAGGTGCAGCAGCATCTGCGGGCGGCCGAAGAGCAGCTTCGCAACGTCGGCACGATCGGCGCTTCGATCAACGATCTGAACAATCTGCTCAAGCTGCCGCATCTGCGCGGCCGCTTCGGCGAGGTCAGCCTCGAGCGGCTGCTGGTCGATTTTCTGCCGGCGCATATGTACGAGCTGCAATCGTCGCACGCGCAGGACGCCGGTGGACGGCCCGACGCGGTGATCAAATTTCCTGAACGTGCGCTGCCGATCGACGCGAAATTTCCACGCGAAGCGATCCTGCCGCTATTCGAGACCAGCGATCCCGCCGAGTTGACGAAGGCGCGCGAGCAGTTCTGCCGCGTTATCAAGGAGCAGGCCAAGCGTATCGCCGCGTATATCCAGCCGGAGAACGGCACGACGGACATGGCGCTGATGTACCTGCCGAGCGAGACGCTCTACATGGAAGCGGTGATCAACGGCGAACTCAGCGAATGGCTGAATCAGCGGCGGGTGTTTCCGGTGTCGCCGAACACCCTGATCGTGACGCTGCAGGCGGTCGCGATGGTGTTCAAGATGTACGAGTTCGCCAAGGGCTACGAAAAGGCGACCGAGGAGCTGAAGAAAGCGCAAAAGTCATTCGGCTTCTTCGAGGAAAAATTCGACCTCGTGGGTAAATCGCTGGACAAGGCGCAGGAGGCCTACAGCACCGCGTTCCGCCATCTGAACACTTATCGCAAGCGCGTGAACAATATCGGCGGCGAGGCGATCGGTGAGCTGGAATCGCCAGGCGAGAGTGCTGGCGGCGAGGAGCCGCCGAGCACAGTGGTCAAGCTGCAGCAGGCGGGATGATGCCCCCCCGTCACTTGGTCGAGCCCGACTCCGGCTCCCCGGGGCCGGGTTCGACGTTCGACGGTAGAGGCGCCTTGAGCTGGCTATGATGCTGCCCGGCGGCGATCCAGGCCTCGACCTCGCGCCGCTCGCGCGCGAGGAAACTCGCTACCGCCTTGCGCAAACCCGGATGCGCCACGAAATGCACGCTGCGGGTCAGCGCCGGATCGAAGCCGCGCAGCCACTTGTACTCGCCGCCGGCGCCCGGCTCGAAGCGGCGAAGGCCGTCGCGGATACAATGCTCGATCGCGGCGTAATAGCACACGTTGAAGTGCAGATACTTGAGTTCGGTAAACGCACCCCAGTAGCGCCCGTAGAACACTCCCGACTTCTGCAGATTGAACGTGCCGGCGATCAGCTCTTCGCCCTCGAACGCGCAAACCAGCGACAGGTAGCGCTTGCAACGGCGAAATGCGAGCTCGAAGAATTCCTCAGTCAAGTATTGACGGCCCCAGTAGAGCTTCTCGATCGTCGAGCGATAAATTTCGAACATCGGCGCCGACAGATCATCAGGAATTGCCGCTCCGTGAAAAACCCGGATGTTTACATTTTGCCGCGCCAAAGCCGCGCGTTCGTGCCGCACCGCATAGCGGCGCTTGTGCTTCAACTGGTTAAGATAATCGTCGAAAGTGGCGAAGCCCTGGTTGTGCCAGTGATACTGATAGCCGAGACGTTCGAGGAAGCCGTGCCTGCTGAGCGCGTCGGCCTCCTCACTCTCGCAAAAGTTGATGTGAATCGACGACAACTTGTTGTCGACACAGAGGGTGGTCATCGCGCGCGCGACTACGCCAATCAAAGCCGCGCGATCCTCGCCGCCTCGAGTCAAAAATCGCCGTCCGCTGTGCGGCGTGAACGGCACGCCGGCGAGCAGCCGAGGAAAATATTTGATTCCGGCGCGCTCCGCCGCCTCGGCCCATCCATGGTCGAACACGAATTCGCCCATGTTGTGGCTCTTCAGATAGAGCGGACAGGCGGCGACGATCTTCTGATCCGCGACGTCGCGCACCACGATATGGCATGGCGCCCAGCCGGTTTTGCGCGTCGCGCTGCCCGACTCCTCCATCGCGTACAGCCAGTCCCAATCGACGAATGGCGAGTCCTCGTCGCGCAGCAGCGCGTTCCAATCCTGTCGCGGAACTTTGGCAATTCCGTCGACAACCGCGATTTCGGTCTCCCTTCCAGTGGCTCTCATTTGCTATTCTGGATCCGTCGGCGACAGGGCCGCCACGAACCGCCAGCTAGAATGATAGAGCAGACTTACCGCAATCACATCAATGGCCGCGTCGGTGACGGCGACGCCAGCGACGACAGCGGCGGACGTTCCAACGGCGGCGACGTAGTCAGGGAACGGCGCACGCGCACCAAGCTCAAGCGCCCGGCGCTGTTCAAGGTTATATTATTGAATGACGACTACACGCCGATGGAATTCGTGGTTGAATTGCTCAAGGCCGTGTTCCACAAGCCGCATGCCGAGGCGACTCGAATCATGCTGCACGTGCATCAGAACGGTATGGGCGTAGCGGGAGTTTATCCCTTCGAGACCGCCGAGACCAAGGTGCGTACGGTCGAAGAGCTGGCCCGCGCCAATCAATATCCTCTCAAGTGCGTAATGGAGAAGGAATGACTATAGAGGTTTGCCGCTTGCAACATTGCTCGACACAGCGCGCGCGGCGCGCCGGATTTTAGTATGGGTTCCTCCAGTGTCATGATCAGCCGCGAGTTGCAGGTCACGCTGCAGTTGGCGGCCACCGAAGCGGCCGATCGCCATCACGAGTACATCTGCCTCGAGCATCTGTTGTACGCGATGCTGCATGACACCACCGCCAGCAACATCCTGCATCATTGCGGCGCCAATATCGACGTACTGCGCAAGAAACTCGCCGCATACCTCGACCGCGAGCTCGAAAGATTACCCGGTACCGCATCGCTCTCACCGCGCTATGCGTTGGGCGTGCAACGCGTATTGCAGCGTGCCGCCGCGCATGTGCAGTCCGCCGGCCGCCAGGAGATCAACGGCGGCAACGTGCTGGTCGCGATGTTTCAGGAGACCGAATCGCACGCGCTGTTCCTGCTGCAGGAAGCCGGCGTCACGCGCTACGACGCGGTCAATTACATTTCGCACGGAGTCTCCAAGGTCGGCGCCGATCAGGAACGCGAGAGCGAGGACGCCGAAGAGGAAGAGGGAGCCGAAGAAGGTCCGAGCAAGCTCTCGCCCGCGCGCGCGCTCGAAACTTACACCATCAATCTGGCCAAACGCGCGGCCCAGGGCAAAATCGATCCGTTGGTCGGACGCAAGAACGAACTCGAGCGCGCGATTCACGTGCTGCTGCGCCGGCGCAAGAATAATCCGGTCTTCGTCGGCGAGGCTGGAGTCGGCAAGACCGCGCTAGCGGAGGGATTAGCGCTCGCGATTCACAAGGGCGAAGTTCCCCCGGTGCTCAAGAACGTCGAGTTGTTCGCGGTCGACATGGGCGCGCTGCTGGCCGGAACCCGTTTTCGCGGAGACTTCGAGCAACGCTTGAAGGCCGTGATCAAGGCGGTTTCGGGCGATCCCAAGAAGGTTCTGTTCATCGACGAAATTCATACGGTGGTCGGCGCTGGAGCCGCGTCCGGCAGCACCATGGACGCTTCCAACCTGCTGAAGCCGGCGCTGGCCTCGGGCGAGCTGCGATGTATCGGCTCGACCACCTACCAGGAGTACAAGCGCTCCTTCGATCGCGACAAGGCGCTCGCGCGCCGTTTCCAGCGAATCGACGTCGCCGAGCCTACCCGCGACGAAGCGGTGCTGATCCTGGTCGGACTCAAGAGCTACTACGAGAAGCATCACAAAGTTCGCTACACGATGCCGGGGATTAAAGCAGCGGTTGAACTTTCGGCGCGCTACATCAACGACCGCTTCCTGCCCGACAAAGCGATCGACGTGATGGACGAAGCCGGCGTCGCGGGCCATCTGCGCGCCAAGAAAGGCGAGATCGTTACGGTCGGCGTGCGCGATATGGAGCGTGTGGTGGCGCGGATGGCGAAGATTCCCGAGCGCACCGTCTCCGCCTCCGATCGCGTGAGGCTGGAAAATCTCGAAACCGAGTTGAAGCAAGGCGTGTTCGGTCAGGACGCCGCGATCGAAGCGGTCGCGCGCGCGATCAAGCTCGCGCGTTCCGGCCTGAGCCATCCGGATCGTCCGGTCGGCGCCTTCCTGTTCTCCGGCCCAACCGGCGTCGGCAAGACCGAAGTCGCGCGCCAGCTCGCCAAGGTGATGGGCGTTGAGTTCGTGCGCTTCGACATGAGCGAGTATATGGAGCGCCACACGGTATCGCGGCTGATCGGCGCGCCGCCGGGATACGTCGGCTTCGACCAGGGCGGCCTGCTGACCGACGCCATCAATCGCACGCCGCATTGCGTGCTGCTGCTCGACGAAATCGAGAAGGCCCATCCCGACGTCTTCAATATCCTGCTGCAGGTGATGGACCACGCGACGCTCACCGACAACAACGGGCGCAAGGCCGATTTCCGCAACGTGATCCTGACGATGACCACCAACGCGGGTGCGCAGGAGCTGGCGCGCGCGATGATCGGTTTCGGCAAGGAGACCACCAGCGGAAATCCGAAGAGCGCGATCGAGCGGATGTTCAGTCCGGAGTTCCGAAACCGGCTTTCCGCGATGATCGAGTTCGCGCCGCTGAGTATCGAGATCGTCGAGCGCGTGGTCGACAAGTTCCTCGCCGAACTGTCCGAGCGGCTCGAGCCGCAGAAGGTGCGACTTACCGCGTCGCCGGCGGCCCGTCGATGGCTCGCCGAGCGCGGTTACGACAAGAGCTTCGGTGCGCGTCCGCTGGCGCGTCTGATCGAGACCGAGATCGGCCGCAAGCTCGCCGACGAGCTGCTCTTCGGCCGTCTGACCAAAGGCGGAGACGTCGTGATCGATCTGGCGGACGATCAGTTGACGTTCTCATGGGGCGACAGCGAGCCGACCAGTTCGCCGCCGGAAGAATAGCTGGAGAGCCGAGCTTCCTCCGTCGTCATCCTGAGCGCAGCGACGGCATCGCTGGAGCGCAGTCGACGGATCTCGCCCGGTCCTCCGGGCGTCTGGCCGGGCGGCGTCGGGGCCGAACGCGCGCGGGAGCGCGCGGGATCCTTCGCTTCGCTCAAGATGACGACGGAGGAAGCTCGGGAAGACGACCAGAGACGCTCCGCCCAATCATCGTGCACCGCTTTCACACGCCCTGATTGCCCCATCTGCGGGATTGCCTGTATCCTCAGATCATCTATAACTCGTCGATTCGCTCGGGCTCGATGTGAATCTCAACGCCCCCAATATTATCAGCCTGTCGCGTATCGGGATGGCCCCGATACTGATCTACCTGCTGATGTATACCGGCCCGACCGCCTCCGCGCTGGCCGGCGCGGTGTTCCTGGTCGCAACGCTGAGCGACTTCCTCGACGGCTACCTCGCGCGCAACTACGGCTCGGGCAGCACGCTGGGCAAGTTCCTCGATCCGCTGGCGGATAAAATCGTCGTCTCCGTCGCGCTGATCATGCTGGCCGGGATGAACCGCGCGCCGCGCGTGCCGGCCTGGATGGTCGCGGTGCTGGTGACGCGCGAAATCGCGGTCACGGCCCTGCGCGCGATGGCGGCGAGCGAGGGCGGGCTGGTGGTCGCGGCCGACGATATGGGCAAATACAAGATGGTGGCCCAGGCATTGGCCATCCAGGGCTTGCTGATCCACTACACCTATTTTCACATCGATTTTTTCGCCGCCGGGATGTTCCTGCTGTGGATCGCGATGGTGCTCGCGGTCTGGTCGGGCTTCGAGTATTACATTAAGTTTATGCAGCTGCTGGCGCCGTCGCGGGGGGCAAGCTCGCTCTCCGAGCGAACGTTTGACAAGCGGCGGGCAGGCGGATAAACGCTTATGGCCTGACGAAGCGAGCGGGTGTAGCTCAGTTGGTAGAGCGTGTGCTTGCCAAGCACAAGGTCGTCGGTTCGAAACCGATCACCCGCTCCATAATTCGCTCTTCCCTGGATTCGGGTTAAGTCAGCGCACTCCTTGGAGCCTCGGCCGGTTATGCGCCGGGCCGATCGACAAACACCGCAGCGGCCAGGACCGTGGTCCACAGTCCGTCGCGATCGCCGATCGCCGATTGGGTGATATTGCGCGTGGTCACAATCTTGTCCGACATTTTCCACACGTCCTTGCGTTCGTCGTAGCTGACGTTGGGGTCGAACTCCACGCCCAGGATAGTGGCCAACATCGTTGCGGCGAGATCTTCGGCATAATCGCCGGCCTTTTCATCGGTTTGTCCGAAGCTCTTATGCTCCGACAGATAGCCGTATTGGCCTGAGTCCGCCGGAATCGCGAGTCCCACCGAGGCCGCAACCAGGCGATGTGGCTCGTTGGTGGAATTGTCGTACAGCACTGTGTAAACGACCTGTCCGGGACTCAGAGTCGCAAGTCCTTCCTGAATCGGGATCACTTTGCATCCCGGTGGAAAAATCGAGCTGACGCGCACCAGGTTGAATTCCGCAATACGCGCGTCGCGAAGCGCCAGCTCAAAAGATGTCAGCTTCTCGCGATGCTTCCCGACTCCCTTGGTCAGAAAGATCGCTTTTCCAATCGGCCCCATCATCTTCTCCTTCGTCTCTTTCGCCTTGTAGTCGTCGGCCGCACTGTCCGTGTCATCTTGGCATCTGGCAACGCGGTCGAACGTGGCGATACACGCTGTCCGACAGCCTTTACCTTATAACAGTTGTCCTCGGTGAAATCCTCAAACTCACGGTTTTTGATGGTGGATGCCTTACTGCCTTTGGACACATTCTTGTAACAATCCGTTCGTCTAGCAGGGTAGACGGATGGCCGCCTTCACGCTCTACTTCATCGCCTAAAACCGACTTGTGACGCTTCGGCGCCGAATTCCGGTGAAGTCGCGTGTTGCGATTTGCGATAGCTCACGCCGACGACTCGGGCTCTGTAACGAACTGCTCTGGAGTTCGGCTGTGAGGCGATTATGGCAAAGGTATCCCTGGCCAATACCATTCTCGGTCGTCCGCTTGCCTCGGAAGAAGAGGACCAACAGCGTCTGAGCGCGGCTTCGGGGATTCCGGTTTTCGGCCTCGACGCGCTGAGTTCCGCAGCTTACGGACCCGAGGCGGCGCTCACGATTTTACTGCCGCTCGGCGCGGCGGGCGCATTTCTGATCCTGCCGATTACGGCCGCGATCTGCCTCCTGCTCGCAATCGTCTATCTCAGTTATCGTCAGACGATTGCCGCTTATCCCTCCGGAGGCGGCTCGTACACGGTCGCCCACGAAAACCTCGGGGCCGGTCCCGGATTGCTCGCCGCCGCCGCGCTGATGATCGATTATCTGTTGAACGTCGCGGTGGGCATCTCGGCCGGAGTCGGCGCGATCATCTCGGCGATTCCTTCGCTTCAGCCGCATACGCTCTCGCTCTGCCTGTTGATTCTGCTGATCCTGACGCTGGTCAACCTGCGCGGAACGCGCGAGGCGGGCGTCGTGTTCATGCTGCCCACGTGCCTGTTCATCGGCACACTGTTCGCGATGATCGCGATCGGCTTGTGGGCGTCGTTTATTTCCGGCGGCCATCCGCGCCCCGTGATAGCGCCGCCGCACGCTCCTGCGGTGATTCACGTCGCCGGTCTGTGGCTGCTGATGCGCGCGTTCGCCAGCGGATGTACCGCGATGACGGGAGTGGAGGCGGTCAGCAATGGGGTGCCCGCCTTTCGCCGGCCGTCGGTGATCGCGGCGCAGCGCTCGCTCGGCGCGATTATCGCGATCCTGATGCTGCTGCTGGCCGGTATCGCGTACCTCTGCCACGCCTACGGGATCGTGGCAACGCCGCCGGGGACTTCGGCTTACGAAAGTATCCTGTCGCAGCTGCTCGCCGCGGTCGCGGGCAAGGGTGTGTTCTACGCCGTCAGCATCATCTCGATCGTGCTCGTGCTGTGCCTCTCGGCCAATACTTCGTTTGCGGATTTTCCGCGCCTGTGCCGCGCCGTCGCCGAAGACGGCTATCTGCCGCACGCGTTCGCGAATCGCGGGCGCCGGCTGGTCTATTCGGAAGGCATCTGTGTGCTGGCGATCTTCGCCGGGATCCTTCTAGCCGCCTTCGGCGGCATCACCGACAACCTGATTCCGCTGTTCGCGGTCGGCGCGTTTATGGCGTTCACATTGTCGCAGGCCGGGATGGTTGCGCACTGGAGTCGCCAGCAAAATTCCGGCGCGCGCTACAGCATGATCGTCAACGGCCTGGGCACGATAGCCACGCTCGCCACCACGATCGTGGTGGCAGTGGCGAAGTTCAGCGACGGTGCCTGGATCGTGATTTTCCTCGTGCCCACGATTATCGCGATTATGCTGGCGGTGAAGCACCACTACGGCCATCTCGAGCGGCAAACCGCCGCGATAGAGGAGTTCGAGCCCGACGGCATGCGCAGCCCGCTGGTAGTGGTTCCGATCGATCGATGGAGCCGGATTTCGCGCCGCGCGCTGCGCTTCGCGGTAACCATGTCCGACGAAATCCAGGCGCTGCACGTCGAATGCGAGCGCCATACGTCGTCGCTCCAGCGCGACTGGCACACCTTCGTCCAGGAGCCCGCGCGCAGGGCGAATCGTCCGGTACCGGAGCTGGTAGTGCTCAAGTCGCCCTATCGCTTTATCATCAACCCGCTGGTGGAGCGCATCCTCGAGCTCGAAAGCGCCAATCCCGATCGCATGATCGCGGTGCTGCTGCCGGAATTAGTCGAGCGCCATTGGCTGCATTATTTTCTGCACAATCAGCGCCCGGAAATGATCGCGCTGCGCCTGATGCGCCACGGCAAACAGCGCATCATGATCGTCAACGTCCCCTGGCATCTGCCCGACTGAGACGTTGGCGCGCGTGCCTGGCGCTACGATCCTCGCTGCACGCTCGTGCCGAGGACTTTCTCGAGCAGGCTGGCGGCTTCTATTTCGAGCGCGAGCCGCTCGGAACTTAATCGTTCGACTAAAGCGTCATCGCGCGAAGACGCGGCGTTAGCTTCAGCGCTATTGATCGTTGCGCGCGCCGCCGCCGCAAGAATCGCTACTGCCGAGGCCAAATCCGGCGCGACCGCCGCGCTCACGAAACTTGATCCCTCGGCGCAGAGTTCGAGACCGTGAAGCGCCGCACGCGCGATCTTGAGCGGCACATCGATCGCCGCTTGCAGCGCCGCGGCGGCATCGGATGTCTTTCGATTTTTCAGATAGGACTGGTACGCGGCGATATCCTCGTCCGCGTATTTCCTGATCTGGGACGCCTGGTCCCTGGCGGTATCGGCCAGATGGCAGCAGCGTTCGCGATCGCCGGTGAAATCGCGCCGGCGCGCGCTGACGGCGAGGCTCATCGCCAGCAATTCGAGTGCGAAACTCGCGGCCACCGCGCAGATTGAAACGCCCGCCGGGGTCGGTCCTTTGCCGACCCGATTCGCGAATTCATCGAGGGTCAGCTTCCAGACCGATTCGTCCATTTGCCTACGAAAGGCCGATGATGCGGCCGGTCACCGGATCGAGATCGACGTCGTAGAATCCCGGCCGCGTCGGCAGCCCGGGCATCGTGCTCATCGTGCCGAGCAGCGGATACAGAAATCCCGCGCCGACGCTGGCGCGGATATCGCGCACCGGCACGATAAATCCGCTCGGCGCGCCCTTGAGATTGGCGTCGTGACTCAGGCTCAGATGCGTCTTGGCCATACAGATCGGCAGCTTGTCGAAGCCGTTGCGCGTGTAGAGCTCGATTTTCTTTTCGGCCTCGGGCAGATACTCGACCCCCGCACCGCCGTACATCTCGCGCACGATGGTTTCGATTTTTTGCTTAATCGTAGCGTCGAGCGGATACAGGAACTGGAAGTTAGCCGGCTTTTTGCACGCGGCGATGACCGCTTCACCGAGTGCGGCCGCGCCCGCGCCGCCACGCGCCCAATGATCGCACATCACCGCGTCTTCGACCCCGGCTTCGCGCGAGATGCGCCTGATGAGCTCGATCTCGGCCGGAGTGTCGTAGCGGAATTTGTTGATCGCGACCACCACCGGCAATCCGAAGCGACGCGCGTTCTGAATCATCTTGACGAGATTGGCGCAGCCTTTTTCCAGCAGCTCAAGATTTTCGGTGGAATAAGCCGCCGCCAGCGGCCGTCCCGCGACCACGCGCGGTCCCCCGCCGTGCATCTTGAGCGCACGCACCGTCGCGACCATCACCACGCAGTCCGGCTTGAGCCCGCTGTAGCGGCACTTGATATTGCAGAACTTCTCCATCCCCATGTCGGCGCCGAAGCCCGACTCGGTTACCACGTAGCCATCGGGGCCTACCAGCTTGAGCGCGATCTGATCGGACACGATCGACGAGTTGCCGTGCGCGATATTCGCGAACGGACCCGCGTGCACGAAGGCCGGCGTGCCCTCGAGCGTCTGCATCAGGTTCGGCATGATCGCGTCTTTCATCAGCACCGTCAGCGCGCCCGCCGCGCCGATATCGTCGGCCGTGATCGGATTTCCCGCGCGATTCGTCCCGATCACCATGCGGCCGAGCCGGTCACGCATGTCGTTCAGATCGGTGGTCAGCGCGAGCACTGCCATGATTTCGCTCGCCACCGTTATATCGAAGCCGGTGTCGCGCTCGTTGCCTTTCTCTTCGTCGCCCTCGCCGATCGTGATCTTGCGCAGCATCCGATCGCTGGTGTCGATCACACGGCGCCAGGTGATGCTGTCTGGATCGATATCGAGCCGCGCGAAACGCGCCCGCTCGGCTTCAGTGAGCGTCTCGGGGTCTGTTTTATTGATGCCGAGATTTTTCAGCCGCCGCAGCATCACCGGCGTGAAGCGCCGCTTGCCCGCGCTATCTGCCGGGCACAGGCGATCGAACAGTTGCACGTCGGTAGCAGAGCGCTCGTGCAGCATGCGCGCGTCGATTCCCGCCGCGAGCAGATTGTTCGCCGCGGTGATCGCGTGGATATCGCCGGTCAGATGGAGATTGAATTCCTCCATCGGGATGATCTGGCTGTAGCCGCCGCCGGCCGCGCCGCCCTTGATCCCGAAGGTCGGCCCCTGGCTCGGCTGGCGCACGCAGGTAAAGACCTTCTTGCCCAGATGCGCGCCCAAGGCTTGGCTCAATCCAACCGTGGTGGTGGTTTTGCCCTCGCCCAGAGGCGTCGGCGTGATCGCGGTGACGACAACGTACTTGCCGTTGGTGACGTTCTTCAGACGCTCGCGAATCTGAAGATGCACCTTGGCTTTGGTCTTGCCGTAGAGCTCGAGCTCGTCGGGATTCACGCCTGCCTCGGCCGCGATCTTGTCGATCGCTATCGGCGTCGCGGCCTGCGCGATTTCAATATCACTGGGAACGGAAGTCGAAATATTGGTCAGCTTATGTGGCATCAGTTATCTCAGTTGCGTGACGATTCGTTCGGCGGCGATCAGCGTATTGCGCACCAGCATCGCGACCGTCATCGGTCCGACGCCGCCGGGAACCGGAGTGATAAAAGCGGCCCGCTTGCGCGCGGCCTCGAACTCCACGTCGCCCACGATTCCCGCCGGGGTGCGATTGATTCCGACGTCGATCACGATAGCACCTTCGCGAACCCATTCGCCGCGAATCAATCCGGCGCGGCCGGCCGCCGCGACCAGGATCTCAGCGCGCGAGACCTCTTCGGCCAGATTGCGCGTGAACTCATGGCATAGAACCACTGTCGCGTTTCGCTCCAGCAGCAGCATCGAAAGCGGCTTGCCCACCAGCGGACCCATCCCGACCACCACCGTGTGCTTTCCCGTCAGATCGATTCCGGTGCGATCGATAAGCTCGATCACGCCCAGCGGCGTGCACGGACGCAGGCCCGGGTCGCCGTTTATCAGCCGCGCCTGGCTGGTGGGGCAGAGACCGTCGACGTCCTTTTCCGGATCGATCTCGGCCAGCGCCGCCTTTTCCAGCGTGCGATCGGGCAGCGGCAACTGCAGCAGGATCCCGTGCAAACCGTGATCGCGATTCAGCCGATAAATCAGATGAACCAGTTCGTCCTCGCTGATATCGGGCGGTATGCGATGAATCCGCGAGGTGATTCCTACTTTCTCGCACGCGCGCTGCTTGGTGTTGACGTAAATTTTCGAAGCGGCGTCTTCGCCGACCAGGATTACCGCGAGCGATGGGCGTACACCGCGCTCCGCCACCAGCCGCTCGACGTCTTGCCGCACCGTGTCGCGCACCGAGGCCGCGATCTGATTGCCGTCGAGGATTTGCCCGAGGTTGGTTTCCTGAATCGCTTCCGTCATCGATGGCTCAGTCGAACACCACGGTCTTATTGGCATAGGAGAGCACGCGCCCCATCAGATGCAGCCGCACGCCGCGCGCCAGCACCACGCGCTCGAGGTCGCGCCCCTTGCGGATGAAATCGGCGAGCGTGTCGCGATGGGTCACGCGGATCACGTCCTGCTCGATAATCGGTCCGGCGTCCAGATGCGGCGTCACGTAATGGCTGGTCGCGCCGACCAGTTTCACGCCACGTTCGTAAGCGCGCGCGTAAGGGCTGCTGCCGACGAACGCCGGCAGAAACGAATGATGAATATTGATCGCGCGGCTCTGATACTGCGCGATAAACTCGTCGCTGAACACCTGCATGTAGCGCGCAAGGATCAATAACTCGACGTTCAACGATTTCAGCAGTTCGAGTTGCTTCGCTTCCTGCGTGCGCTTGTTCTGCGGCGTGATCGGAAAATAGTGGTACGGTACGCCGCGCCGCTCGACCGCAAGTCGCAAATCCTCGTGATTGCTGATCACCGCCGCGACGCTCCCCGGCATCTCGCCGATTTCCCATCGATGGAGCAGGTCGAGCAGACAATGCGCCATCTTGGAGACAAAAATCGCGACCACCGGCTTCTCGTTGGAGAAGTGGAGTTGCCACTCCATCGCGTACTTCTCGGCGATCGGCCGGAAAGCGTCGGCGATTTTATCGGCCGGAATATCGAAGCCGTCCAGCTCCCATTCGAAACGGCCGAAGAACTCGCGCGTCTCGAAATCTAGATGATTATCGGCGTGCAGGATGTTGCCGCTGTGAACCGAAATAAAATCGGCCAGTTCGCGCACCAACCCCTTGCGGTCCGGACATTTCATCAGGAGGACGGCGCTTCGTCCCGCGCTTTCGTATTCAGTGGGCATGAATCGAATCAACGTCCATCGCAGTGTACCAATTGATTGTTCGGTTGGAAAACCATACCGAACCGATGCGATTCAAACGCCTGCCGAAATATGAAAATATTGATTCGCCCGAGGCTTAGATGCCCAACTCGATGCGAATAGCGACTGACGTGGGCGGCACTTTTACCGACCTGGTCGGAGTTTTCGTCGACCCTAAGACCGGGCTTCAGCGCATTATCGCCGAGAAATCGGACTCGACCCCGCCCAACTTCGAAGCCGGCGTGCTCAACGTGCTGGAGAAATCCGGATGCGCGCTCGACGATATCGAGAACTTCTGCCACGGCACCACGGTGATCATCAACGCGCTCACCGAGCGCAAGGGCGTGCGGGTGGGTCTGATCACCAGCAAGGGATTTCGCGACGTGCTCGAAGTCGCGCGCGGCGATCGTCCGAACTATTTCGATCTCTTCTACAAAAAGCCGCCGCCGTTTGTGCCGCGCTACTTGCGCAGGGAACTCTCCGAACGCATCGACTACAAGGGCGCCGTCGTGATTCCTCTGGACCTCGGCCCGCTGGAAGAGATCATCGAGGAGTTCAAACGCGAGCAGGTCGAGGCGGTCGCGATAAGTTTTCTTCATTCTTATATCAACCCCTCGCACGAGGAGACCGTTGCCCAGGCGGTCAAGCGCCTCGCGCCGGAGCTGTACGTGTCGCCGGCGCACGAAATCGCGCGCGAGTGGCGCGAATACGAACGCACCAACACTGCGGTCTTGTCGGCATACGTGAAGCCGATCGCGAATCGATATCTCGATCGACTGAAGGATTCGCTCACCACGCAGGGCTATCGCGGCGCGACCTACGTAATGCAATCGAACTGCGGTATCAGCACGTTCGAGCGCGCGCGCGAGGTTCCGATCACGATGGTTGAGTCGGGTCCCGCAAGCGGCGTGTGGGGCGCGGCGGAAATCGGCAAGTTGCTCGGCTATCGCAACGTGATCGCACTCGATATCGGCGGCACCACCGCCAAGTGCAGCCTAATCAAGGACGGCGCGGTGCGAATCACGTCCGACTACTGGCTCGAGCGCTCGCGCACGACATCCGGTTATCCATTGATGGTGCCGGTGGTCGATATCGTGGAAATCGGCAACGGTGGCGGCTCGATCGCGTGGGTCGACGACTACGGCAAGCTCCACGTCGGGCCGGTCAGCGCGGGCGCGAATCCGGGGCCGGTCGCCTACGGACGCGGCGGCACCAAGCCGACCACCACCGACGCCAACCTGCATCTGGGACGCATCAACGCCGATTACTTCTGCGGCGGTGAGGTCAATGCCGACGTTCCCGCGGTCGAACTCGCGCTCACCGAGCTCGGCCGCAAGCTCGATATGGACGCGACCACGGCCGCCCGCGGCATCATCCGGATCGCGAATCACAACATGACCAACGCGCTCAAGCTGATCAGCCTGAACCGCGGCCACGATCCGCGCGACTTCGTGCTGATAGCGTTCGGCGGTGGCGGTGGGATGCACGCTTGCGCGCTGGCGCGCGAGCTCGGCATCAAGACCGTGATCATTCCGGTCCAGGCCTCGGTGTTTTCTGCGCTCGGGATGTTGCTCACAGATCTGCGCCGCGACTACATCGAGACGTTCCTCACTGACCTCGACGAAAACGGGATCGCGCGCGTGAGCTCCAAGATCGCAGAGATTCAACAGCGCGCGATTTCGGAATACGAGGCCGACGGCATCGCGGCATCGAGCGTGAGTTTTCAATTGCTCGCGCGGCTCCGCTATCGCAACCAGGAGCATCATGTCGAAGTGGCGATTCCCGCCTCGCTCGATTCCGCGGTACTGAGCAAAGTGATCGAGGACTTCGAGAACGCCTACGAGCACGAATACACCTATCGCCTGAAATCGGCGGTGGAACTGGTCGCGATCCATTGCGTCGCGATCGCAAGCGGGATGGCCGCCGCGTTGACCGAACAGGTCCACGCCGCCGGCAATGGACGCGCGGTGACGACGCGCGAAGTCGATTTCGATCAGCGCGGAATCCAGCGCGCCAGGATATACCGCGAGGATAATTTCCCCTCAGGCGAGAAGATCGCGGGGCCGGCGATCGTCGAGCAGGCCGGCACCACGCTGGTGGTTTTTCCCGGCGACACGATTCACAAGGACGGCTACGGCAATTACCATATCGACGTGGCGATCGAGAGCTAGAAGGAGTTCACCATGGCGGCCGCCGATCGATTCACTATCGACATCATCCAGAATTCGCTCCAGGCGATTTGCGACGAGATGTTCGCGGTGATGCAGAAGACCGCGATGAGCGCGATCATCTATGAAGTGCTCGACATGGGCACCGCGATCGTGGACGAGCACGGCAATCTGGCTTGCGCCGGGGCGGGGATTCCGCTGTTCATCGCCGGCCTCGACAAGTGCGTATGCTTCATCAAGGAGAAATGCGCGCAGGAGGGGATCGAAATTAACGAAGGCGACATCTTCGTTACCAACGATCCCTACTACGGCGGCGTGACCCATCTGAACGACGTGATCTTTTCGATGCCGGTGTTTGTCGACGGCGAGATCGTGGCGTGGGCCTGCGATATCGCTCACTGGAATGACGTAGGCGGGATGGTGCCGGGCTCGATGGCGACGGCGGCCACCGAGATTTTCCAGGAAGGGCTGAGACTACCCGCGGTGAAAATCGTCGAGGGCGGTCGTCCTAACCTGTCGCTGATTCAGACCATCGGCGTGAACTCGCGGATGCCTGACTATCAGCAGGGCGATATGTGGGCGGGAATCTCGGCCGCTCGTATCGGCAGCCGCCGAATCGCAGAGGTGGTGCGCAAATATTCCGTCGCCGTGTTCCGAGAAGCTGTGGGCGATTTTCTCGATTACGGCGAACAGGTGACGCTGAAGGCGCTCAAGCGATTACCCAAAGGCACTTTCCATCACGCCGAGGAGCAGGACAGCGGGCTCAAGTACTCGTGCACGATAACGATTACCGACGACAAGTTCATCGTTGATCTCAGTGACAATCCGTTCGATCCTGGTCCCGGCAATCTGAGCCGCGAGGCCTCGCTGCTGTCAGCGCAACTCCTGGTGAAGACGATTTCCGACGACAGCCCGGTATGCAACGGCGGCAACTTCCGTCCGATCGAGTTCATCACCAAGAAGGGAACCGTATTCGACGCGGCACCGCCCTCGCCGCAGGGTTACTACTACGAGACCGTTGTTCAGCTATATGACCTGCTGTGGCGATGCCTCGCGAAGCACATGCCCACGCTGCTGCCGGCCGGCCATTACGGCTCGATGTGCGCGACGGTGGTCGGCGGTATCCATCCGGATACCGGCCGCGTTTATACCATTGTCGAGCCACAGCTCGGCGGATGGGGCGGGTACAAGGGCGGCGACGGCGCGTCGGCTATCTTCACCTGCTTCCACGGCCTCACCTACAACTGTCCGGCGGAGATAAATGAAGCGCGCAACGGAATCTTCGTCGAGAGCATCATGCTCAACGACGATCCCGGCGGCGAAGGTGAATTCCGCGGCGGGCGTGGCGCGAAAATTACCTATCGCCTGCGCGCGCACGACGCCTTCCTGACGTTCTGCTTCCGCCGCTCGAAGTTTGCGCCCTGGTCACTCGAAGGCGGCCTGCAGGGCACGCCGAACTACGTCGAGGTTATCGCCGAGGACGGCACGAGCGAGGCGCTTTCCATCGCGTCGGCCAAGCGCATCCACCACGGCGATCGCATCCGTCTGGTTACCGGCAATGGTGGCGGCTACGGCCATCCTTCGAAACGACCCCGGGAGAAAGTCCTCGAGGATCTCAGGAACGGATACTTGACTCTCAAACGAGCCCGCGAAGTGTACGGATTCGCTGAGGGATCATCCGCTTCGCGATCGGATTCAACGTCGCAGACTGAACATCTGGCCAAGTGAGCGCGCGCTCGGAGCGGGCAAGATGACCGAGTCGATTCGATGGGACGCGCATTCGTGCGTTCCTATCAAGCATTCCTACTCGATTCGCAACATCATTCGCCACAAGAGCAGCGGATTCGATTTCGTCTCGATCAACGTCGGGATGGACATGAATCCGGTGTCGGAGATCGTCCAGCTGCTGGCCTCGCTCCGATCCCAGGTCGCCGCGTCGAACGACATGATTCTGGTTTCGCGAATCGCGGACGTGCTTCGCGCCAAGCGCGAAGGCAAGCTCGCGGTCGCCTTCGATTTGGAAGGGTCGGTGCCGCTGCTCGATAACCTCGCGATGGTTCAGCTCTACTATGATCTGGGCGTGCGCCAGATGCATCTCGCCTATAATCGCGGCAACAGCGCGGCCGGCGGATGCTACGATCCCGACGCTCCACTGACGCCGCTCGGGAAAGAGGTCGTCGGAACCTGCCAGCAAGTCGGGATGATGGTGGATTGCTCGCACATGAACGAGCGCTCAGCGCTCGCGATAATGGAGATCGCCAACAAGCCGGTGATCTTCAGCCATTCCAATCCGCGCGCGCTTAATCCGAATCTGCGCAATATCACCGACGCCATGATCGACGCCTGCGCGCGCACGCGCGGCGCGATCGGCGTCAACGGCATGAGTAATTTTCAATTCGATCGCAAGGCCACGATCGAGGGTCTGCTGCGATCGATCGATTACATCGTGCAGCGCACTGGACCGGCGCACGCCGGAATCGGGCTCGACTACGTCTACGATCAGGAGCAGGACGAACTTCCGCCGGACACTGACCCGGCCTATTGGTTTCCGCCCGAGCACGGTTACGACGAAGACTACTATCGTGCCTCGGCTTTCGTGCCGCCCGAGAAAATTCCCGAGCTGATGGCCGAGCTCGCAAAGCGTGGCTATTCCGATAGCGATCTCGGCGCGATTTGGGGTGGTAACTTCTTTCGTATCGCGAGCGAATGTTGGAAATCCTGAGGCGCGATTATAAGGCGAAATCGCGCGCGCACCGTCTCATGAGCGATCCACGCGCTTTCCTTCCTTGAAACACTTTGCCCGAATTGGCAACACGGGCGTGCGATAATCTCAGACAATCGGCGATCAGGGTTCGCAAAATCCCTACAAAATCAGGATTTTCCGCCTCACCACTCGATGTCGGCACGAGAAATGCTCTCCGCTTGGGCGGGAGGCTTGGAAATGACCACTCTCTTGGGACTGTACGCCCGCATCCGGCAGCAGGCCGGTCAGGGCATGGCGGAATACGCGCTCATCCTGGCCGCCATCGCGGTGATTGCGATGGCTGCCTACAGCACGATGGGCAGCAATGTCAGTACCGTAGTCAATAACGTCGCTACCAAGCTCTAGAGCTTGGCTCACTTCGGCACGGACACCGATACGTTTGTATTACATGATTGTGAGCGGTGATTAGCCTGCGCGGCTTCACGCCTGCGCAGACTGCTGTTGGGTCTAAAGGCGGATTTGAACCGTTACCTTGCCGCTGGCGTTTGCCTTTACCCACGACGCCACGGCGCTGGCGTCGGCCGAATCCGCCCATGGTAGCGGGGCAGCGTGCCCGCCCATCAGTATCATCCAACAACGGCGAATGCTGCTGCGGCTAATTACCACTTCCACCGGCGCATCATCATCGGTCGGAGAATTCATTAAGAGTTTCCTATCGCGACTGCCCGGCGCAGCGCTGCACGCGCGTCGCACAGTAACGTCTGAGTTTTTATAAACGTTGATTTTATCGTGAGGGGACTGACCCTGTCGGGCCTGTTCCGATTGTGCTGCTCTGACAGTGAGCAGAGGCCGCGCCATGCGTCTCGCGCCTGCCGACCCACCACCTCGCGTCTTCCTCGTTACAAGGCGCATCGATTTTTGCTGCTCGTCTCTGGCTTCCGCCCGGCCGAGTTCATGGTTAAATACTCTTTTCGATCTACTCATTGCAACTGGGCCCTCTGCGGATGATTGCAAACTGTGCACAACTGTTCAGAATTCGGCTTATTCTAAACGTCAGCTCATCTAATTGGTCGATCAGCATTTGCCGTGCCGTTGAAGGGCTTTTTGGCCTGCACCTCAAATCATACTTTAGACGATCTTCGCCGACGATAACTTCAGGCGCTACCGCTCGATGGGTCGTCGCTGCGCCCGATTGGGGTCACGGCGCTACTTGATTAGCATCGACAGCCACCAGCCAAACGCGCCGGCGCCCAGCATGACCGACAGTGCTGCCGTTACCTGCAGGCTCATCCGCGGACCCGCGATCTTCGCCACAATCGCGGCCTTGACCGCGCTGTTGACGGCGGCAGGAACCAACAGCACGCTGGTCGCGACC
>DATJOQ010000282.1:0-7069 GCA_035506935.1 Binataceae bacterium (SeqCode)
ATGCGTTTACTACGATTGGCTTGCTCCAGGCGTCAGTTGTACGTGGGAAGATCTCAATGCGAAGCCCTCCAACTTGCCACAGTGGCCTCTGCGTCTGCACGAATCGGTGGCGCGCTAGCGCCCGTACATCGATTCGATCTCGTCCCGATAGTGCTGCTCGACCATGCGGCGGCGCACCTTGAGCGTTGGTGTTAGCTCGCCATTATCCTGCGAGAACGGCCGCGAGAGCAGCCGAAACGCCACGATCGCGTCGATGGTCGAGAGGTTTTTGTTTACGTCGCGCACGCGCTGCTGATAGAAATTCCGCACCGCCGCTTCCTCGACCAGCTTTTCGTGCGTGCCGTCGACTCCCTGTTGCTTCACGTATTCGGCTAGCGTCTCGAAGTTGGGCACGATCAACGCGGCCAAATGCTTCCGGCGATTTCCCACGACGCAGGCTTGCGCGATATATGGGTCGGCGACCAGCCTGGCTTCGACGTTCGCGGGCGAGACGTTCTTGCCCCCCGACAGCACGATAATTTCTTTCTTGCGATCCTTGATCGCTATGAAGCCGTCGGCGTCGATCACCGCGATATCACCCGTATGCAGCCACCCGTCAGCGTCGATTGACTCGCGCGTTTCGTCATCGCGCTTGTAGTAGCCCTTCATCACGCTCGGTCCATGGATCAGCAATTCGCCGTCGTTCGCGGTCTTCACCTGCAAATTATAAAGCGGCTGTCCGACCGTGCCGATCCGCGTGCGGCCATGCAGATTGCACGATACCACCGGCGACGCTTCGGTCAGGCCGTAGCCCTCCGAGATCGGAACCTCGGCGGCCGACAAGAATTCGAAGATCTCGGTTGGCAGCGGCGCACCACCCGAGATTAGATAGCGGAGTCGATTTCCGAACAGTCCGCGGATGCGCGCGAACACCAGCCGCCTGAACAGCGCCATCGCGGCCGCAACATGCGGCGGCGTGCGCAATCCGCGATGGCGATAAAACGCGGCGCGCTTGCCCACCGCGAGCGCCGCAGCGAACAGCCGCTGGCGCATCGCGGGCGCGGCCTGGATCGTGCGCAGGATGCGCTCGTGCACCACTTCGAGCAGGCGCGGCACCGTCAGCACAACGGTCGGATTGGTCTCGCGCAGGTTATCGGCGATTTGGCCCAGGCCTTCGGCATAGGCGGTCGATCCCCCCGCCATCATCACCGTGTAATAGCCGGCGGTTCGCTCGAACGAATGCGCCATCGGCAGGAACGACAGCGTCATGTCGTGCTCGCCGAGATCCAGCGCGCGAACGTTGCCTTGGCAGTTGGCGATCAGGTTTCCGTGCGAGAGCATCACGCCCTTGGGCGGACCGCTCGTGCCGGAGGTGTAGATTATGGTCGCGATATCTTCGCCGCTGCCTTCGAACACTCCGGCCGGATCGCCCTGGCTGACGGATTCGAGCGTGCGAATCGGCAGCGACGAGCCACCGAAGGAATGTGACGATTCGGTCGCGCCGGCGTGAATTGCGATTACGCCTTCTAGCGCCTTCAATTGAGGCGCGAGTGCGATCATTTTCTTTACGTTGTCGTCTCCGCGCGCCGCGACGATGCTCGCGCCCGAGTCGAGCAGGATTTGCCCGATCTCCTCGACGTTGCTGGTGGTATAGAGCGGCACCACGATCGCGCCCGCACCGAGCGCCGCCTGATCGGTAATCACCCATTGCGGGCAATTGTCGGCCAGGATGCCGACTCGGTCGCCGGCTTTAACACCGAGTTGAATCAGGCCGGCGCGCAGACGCGCAGCAGCGTCCGCGATTTCGCGCCACGAGTGATCGCGCCATTGTTTATGGTGCTTGTCTTTCAGATAGACGCGATCGGCGTATTTTTGCGCCTGCTGATGGAAGACCTGTGCAAGAGTGGCAGCCTGCGTCGGCATCGCGAACCGATTTCCTCCTTGTACGAACGCGCATGTCATGCCCGATTCGGGCAAAACACCTAATACACCGCGACCGTCGAGACAGCCAGTAACTAGGTCGCGAACAACTTTTTCAAATGGAATCTTGAATTAGATATTTGGCGCTTGACAATTAGGAACGCTTGCATCTATGGGTGTATCGATTGAAAACAAACCACGCGCGCAGGCTCGATAATTTGTGCCGCACGATGTCGGCGGCTATCGAGTTTGGATTTGAACGGAAGCCGAAGTTACCGACCGAAGACTCGGGCTCGGACGTCATCACGTCCGGGCGGCTGTCGCCGGAGGTGTTGGCCCTCCGTGGCAGCCGCTGAGACGACAATGACGCGAGTGCGAGCCTTCGTTTTTAAGGAATAGCAGCGATGCTCGAACACTTGTGGCTGCCGCACGATATCTCGACCTTCGGTCCGCGAATCGATTTCCTGTTCCTGTTGATCTTCTGGATCACGATGGTCACCTGGTTCCTGGTGACCGTGGCGATGATCGTCTTCATGTTCAAATACCGCGCGCGGCCAGGCCGCAAGGCGACCTATATCGAAGGTAACCCGCGCCTCGAGATCTTGTGGACCTCCGCGACCGCGATAATCCTGGTGGCGCTCGCAATCATGAGCCGCTCGACCTGGGCCGATATCAAGGAAAACGGGCCGCCGGGAGACGTTTTCTATAAAGTCAGCGCGAAACAGTTCAACTGGGAGATTACGTATCCCGGACCGGATGGCAAAATCGGCACTGCGGACGACGTCACGATGGACAACGACTTCCACGTGCCGGTCAACAAGGTGGTGCGCCTCGATCTTTCCTCCAAGGACGTGATCCATAGCTTCTTCGTGCCCAACATGCGGCTCAAACAGGACGCCGTGCCCGGCCGCATTATCCATGTCTGGTTCGAGGCCACTGAACCGGGCGTCTACGAGATTCCGTGCGCGGAGTTGTGCGGCTTTGGCCATTCGGGAATGAAGGGCACGCTCTACGTACAGTCGCAACAGGACTATGACGCCTGGCTGAAACAAACTTATTCGGCGAATAAATGATTTTGAAGTCGCGGGTTTAGATTGTTTAATTCAACAGCCAAGAGGGTTTCATCGTTATGAGTAGCCCTGCCGCGGTCGCGATTCCTCAGGCCCACGCCGAGCATCACGAGCTCGGATTCGTCCGGACTTATTTCTTTTCGACCGATCACAAGATGATCGCCAGGCAATTCCTGTTCGTCGCGCTGTTCATGATGTCGATCGGCGGCTTGATGGCGATGCTGATGCGTTGGGAACTGGCGTTTCCGGAGACCGCGGTGCCCGGCATGCATTGGGTGCCGGAGCCGTACATGTACGACGGTGCGATCCCGCCGAACACCTACAATTCGATGTTCACGATGCACGCCACGATCATGATCTTCTTCGTGGTGATGCCGATTCTGGTCGGATGCTTCGGCAATTTCCTGATTCCATTGATGATCGGCGCGCGCGACATGGCGTTCCCGGTCCTCAACATGCTGTCGTTCTGGGTCGGGGCGGTCGCCGGCGTGATAATGGTCTCGTCGTTTTTCGTGCCTGGAGGTCCGGCCGCTGCGGGATGGACCTCGTACGCCCCGTTGAGCGCCGTGCCGATCTACACCGGCGTCGATTGGGGCCAGAATCTCTGGTGTATCAGCCTGATTGTACTTGGTGTCTCGTCGCTGATGGGGTCGATTAACTACATCACCACCATCATCAATATGCGCACCAGGGGCATGACGTTCTTCCGCCTGCCGCTGGTGATTTGGTCGTTGTTCATCACCGCTATCCTGCTGTTGCTGGCGCTGCCGGTGCTGACCACCGCGCTCGCGATGTTGCTATTCGATCGGATGGCGGGCACGCATTTCTTTCTGCCTGCGGGCGGTGGCGAGCCGCTCTTGTGGCAGCATCTGTTCTGGTTCTTTGGCCATCCTGAAGTTTACATCATGATACTGCCCGCCATGGGCATCACCTCCGATATTCTCTCGGTGTTCTCGCGCAAGCCGATTTTTGGCTACCGCGCGATGGCGTACGCGATGGCGTCGATCGCTTTTCTCTCCTGGATCGTGTGGGGCCATCATATGTTCCAGTCCGGGATGAATCCGGCGCTGGGCACGAGCTTCATGCTGTCGACCATGGTGATCGGCGTGCCCTCGGCGATTAAGACCTTCAACTGGCTCGGCACGCTGTATAAGGGCAACATCCATTACACCACGGCGATGCTGAATGCGCTCGCGTTCGTCGCGATGTTCGTGATCGGCGGATTGTCGGGCATTTTCATGGCCTGCACCCCGGTCGATATGTACATCCACGATACCTACTTCATCGTCGGCCACATCCATTACGTGCTGTTCGGTGGCAGCCTGTTTGGAATCTTTGGCGGGATAACCTTCTGGTTCCCGAAGATGTTCGGGCGGATGATGAGCGAAAAGCTCGGCAAGCTTCACTTCTGGATAACGCTGATCGCCTTCAACTGCACCTTCTTCCCGATGCACATCCTCGGCCTGGGCGGCCATATGCGCCGCATCTATAATCCGCTGCAGTATGATTTCCTGAAGCCGCTGCAGCCGATTCAAATCTTCATCTCGGTCAGCGCGTTCGTGCTGGGCGCGGCGCAATTCATATTGTTGGCCAATATCATCTGGAGCTTGTTCAAAGGGCGGAAGGCGACCGAGAATCCGTGGAATGCCAATACGCTCGAATGGACCACTCCGTCGCCGCCGCCGCATGGTAACTGGCCGGGCCCGTTGCCGGTGGTCTATCATGGCCCCTACGAATACAGCTCGCCGCTCAGCGAGGAAGATTATCTGCCGCAGAACCAGCCGGTCGAAGGCCATGCTGCGGTCGCCGGTTGAATGAAGTATAGTTCTGCGCTGAGCGTTCGACCTGGATAAGATGCAAGCTTCGCGCGTTACAAAAAGCGCCTCCGACGGCCGCGTCGATGGCGATTCGGCGCCGGCCTCGCCGGGGCTGCATCGCTTCGTAACCGCGACCGCCGTTGCCACCTTCATTTTGATCTTCGTGGGTGGCCTGGTGACGTCGACCGGCTCCGCGCTGGCTGTGCCCGACTGGCCGCTCTCTTTCGGAAAGTTCTTCCCGAAGATGGAAGGCGGCGTGCTCTACGAACATGGCCATCGGATGGTGGCGGGTACCGTCGCGATAATGACTTTGATCGTGATGGTGTGGGCGCTCGGTCGAGCGCGCAGCGTGCGCGTGCGAAATATCGCGATGATTGCGTTCGGACTGGTGATTTTTCAGGCGGTGTTGGGAGGCCTGACCGTGCTTTTGCTGCTGCCGCTTCCGATTGCGGTCGCGCACGCAGCCACGGCGCAGGCTTTTTTCTGCCTGATGGTCACGCTCTCGCTGCTAACCAGTCCGCGATGGCATAACGCCGCTCCTATCGATTCGCGTGAGTCGTCGCGGCCGGCGCTGCCGCTGTTAGCCGTGATCACGACCGCGGTGATTTACGGGCAAATCCTGATCGGCGCGGTGATGCGTCACATGGGCGCTGGACTCGCGATCCCGGATTTCCCACTTTCATTCGGGCATGTCATTCCGCCGCTCGACTCAGTTTACGTCGCGGTCAATTTTGCCCATCGATGCGGCGCGCTCGTGGTCGCGACGCTTATCACCTGGACCGTCGTGCGCGTACTTCGATTCCACCGCAACGAAGCTGCTCTGCGCCGGCCCGCGATGGGTTTGATGCTGCTGCTGATCCTGCAGATTAGCCTGGGCGCTTTGACGATCTGGAGCGGCAAGGCGGTGATTCCAACTACCGCGCACGTCGCGGTCGGTGCGGGGGTGCTCGCAACCAGCCTCGTACTGACCTTGCGCTGTTATCATCTGATGGCGCTCGGAAAGCACGCGCGCGATTCGCAAGAACTCGCGATTTTCGCCGACGAGCGCATCGAACGGGGAGTCACAGCATGAGCCAGCCCGCGACTCTCGCTTCCAGCGGTCTGGCGTGGGCCAGCGGGCGCCCGGCTGACTATCTTGAACTAACCAAACCGCGCGTGGTTTCGATGGTTCTGGTGGCGACTGCGGCCGGCTTCTACTTGGGCGGGATCCGCGCGTTCGATTATCTCCTCGCGCTGCATCTGATGATCGGTACAGCGCTGGCTGCGGGTGGGACGCTAGCGCTGAACCAGTACTTTGAGCGCGACCTCGACGCGATGATGCTGCGGACGCGGATGCGGCCGCTGCCGGATGGGCGTCTGACTCCGATTGAAGCGCTGATATTCGGAATGGTCACGACCGTCGCGGGGCTGCTCTATTTGTGGTTCACGATTAACGCGCTGGCCACGATTGTCACCTTGGTGATCGGGGTGCTCTACCTGGGCGCGTACACACCGCTCAAGCGTGTCTCCGCAATCTGCACCGTAGTCGGCGCGATTCCGGGGGCGTTGCCGCCAGTGGCGGGATGGGCCGCGGCGCGCGGGACGCTGAGCGTCGAGCCGCTCGCGCTTTTCGCGATCATGTATCTGTGGCAATTGCCGCACACCCTGGCGATAGCCGAGCTATATCGCACGGATTACGCGCGCGCAGGGATTCGCCTGTTGCCGATCGACGACCCTCGCGCGACCGGCCGCCAAGTCGTGAGCAACAGCCTGGCGCTGCTGGCGGTCGGCATGCTGCCGACGATTCTCGGTTTTGCCGGCCTTACCTACTTCCTGGTCGCGCTGACGGCGGGCGCGATAATGCTCGTCTATGGGGTCAAGCTGGCCGCGGCTCCAGGGCCGGCCGCCGCGCGACGCCTGCTGTTCGCTTCGCTGGTCTATTTGCCGATCGTTCTTCTAGTGCTGGTGCTGGACAAGGTTCGAGTATGAAGACCGCGACTCGAGCCCAGGAGCTTGAACAGAACAATCGCAAGCTTTCGGGGATACTACTTGGAGTAATAGCTTTGCTGATAGCTATCGCGATAGTCAGTATCCTCGCGCTTAACTGAGATGCCGCGTTCGGGAACAGCAGCCGCAATCAAACTGAGACCGGTTCCGATCCGTAGGCCGGCGTTCAGCGAAGGCCCGCCAGGCGGCGGCAGCGGACGCGAAGAAACCTTCATCAGCAACGGCCGGCTGGCGGTCCTGATGCTGCTGGCGGCGGAGTCGATGCTGTTCGCCGGACTGATCGGCTCGTTCCTGGTG
>DATJOQ010000283.1:0-6847 GCA_035506935.1 Binataceae bacterium (SeqCode)
CGAGCAGGAACGCGACCGGAGCCGAGGTTTTGAACACCTGCTCGAGCGGCGCTTTCATCACCTGGTTCAGATCCGGAGCGTAGGTGTAGAGCTCACGGCCGTCGGAGACTATAGTCTCGCCCTTAGGTTCGTCAAAATCCCAGTGCATCTTGCCCGGCTTCTGGTAATAGACCGTCCCGGAGCGCTCACGCTTGCGGCCGTCCGCGGCAACGATATTTTCCGTGAACCTGGCCTTGAGCGTGTTGGTCTTTTGGTAGTGGCTCTGGATGCGCCTGAGGATCGTGTCGAGCCGGTCTTTGTGATCGGCGCCATCCGGAGTCTGCGCACGCGAATAGGCGGTCGGTCCGAGGATTAGCCCGGCCAACACCGCTGCGAGAAGCCCGCATTGAGTGATCCGTTTCAAACTTTACCGTACCGCCTCCACCTTCGGGATTCCTCGCTGCGGCAGCCTCCGCTCGGAATGACAAGCGAGGCTTTGGTCGGAAAAGCGCCTCACGAAGCGCCGCGCAGGCCTCGGACTTCGCGCGGACGCGCGCCGTCGGCTGGCAAAACCAATCCCTCGCGCTCCATCTGCTCAACCATCCGCGCAGCTCTATTGTAGCCGATTCGTAGACGCCGCTGGATCATCGAAATCGAGGCCTGATTACTCTCGAGCACAATCCTTACCGCCTCGTCGTACATTTCGTCCTTCTCGGCCGCGCCGAAACCGTCGCTGTCACCCGCTTCGGGCCGTTTGGTCTCGAGGATCTCCATCTGATATTCGGGCGCGCCCTGCGCGCGCAGAAAATCGGTGACCTTGCGGATCTCGACTTCTGATACGAACGGGCCGTGCAAGCGCCTGAGCTTCGCGGTGCCGGGCGGCATGTAGAGCATGTCGCCCTCGCCCAGCAGGCGCTCGGCACCGATGGCGTCGAGAATTGTCCGCGAATCGACGCGCGAGGTCACTTGCAGCGAGATTCGCGCGGGCAGATTCGCCTTGATCAAGCCGGTGATAACGTCGACCGAGGGGCGCTGCGTCGCGAGTATCAGATGGATACCGGCGGCGCGCGCCTTCTGCGCCAGGCGCGTGATATCGCGCTCGACGGTCTTGCCCTCATGCAGCAGCAGGTCGGCAAGCTCGTCGATCACGATCACGATCTGCGGGAGCCGGCGATGCTCGAGCGGGCGCGCGTCGGGCACAGCTTCCTCCTGCACCACCGGCTTGATTCCGCCGGCCGATTTGCCCTCGCTCAGCGCGCGATTGTAGCCGTCGATATTGCGCACGCCCTTATCGCGCATCAGGCGATAGCGATATTCCATCTCCTGCGTCGCCCACAGCAGCGCCGAGGCGGCCTTATCCGGATCGACCACCACCGGAACCAGCAGATGGGGAATCTGCTCATAGGCCGACAGCTCGAGCATCTTCGGATCGATCAGGATGAAGCGCACGTCCTCGTCGGTCGAGTTGAACAGGATCGACGCTATCATGGTGTGAATCGAAACTGATTTTCCGGTGCCGGTCGCGCCCGCGATCAACAGATGCGGCATCCGGGCCAAGTCGGCTACCACCGGACGTCCGCTGATATCTTTACCCAGCGCGATTATCAGATGGCCTTCGGCGCCGCGGAATTCTTCCGATTCGAGAATCTCACGTAGATAAATCTTCTCACGCTTGCGGTTCGGCACCTCGATTCCGACCACCGCCTCGCCCGGCACCGGCGCCTGAATCCGCACCGTCGATGCTTTCAACGCCAGCGACAAATCGTCGGCCAGGTTCACGATCTGGCTGACCTTGACGCCGCTGGCGGGCTCGAACTTGAACATCGCCACGACCGGCCCCGGCTGCACTTCGACCACGCGGCCTTCAACCGAGAACGCGGCGAGCTTCTCTTCGAGCAGGCGCGCGCTTTTTTCCAGCAGCGATTCGTCGAGGCTGTTGCGCGTCAGCGGCGGCGAATCGAGCAGCGACGGCGGCGGCAGCTTGAATCCGCTCTTGTTGCGCGGGCGCGCTGGACTGCGATTCTCCGGCGGCGCGCTTGCGATGCGCAGCTCAATCGGCGGACGCGGCTCCTCTTCATCCAGCGCGAAGTCGTTCAGCGGGAACTCGTCTTCGGCGCCGAGCACGTGAACATCCGGCTCGTCGTTATCAACCGCACCAGCCGCGTCGGCACGGCGCAGCGGGAGTTGATCGTAAAGCTCGCGCAACAAATCGGTGGGCGCGCGCTCGAGCAGCAGCACCGCACCGCAAATAATCATGAGCGCCAGCACCATCAGGCTTCCGCCGAAGCTCAGATAGCTTTCGAGCGAAGCCGCGACTCCTCGTCCGATCGCGCCGGCGGCCTGTGAATCGGCCGCACTTAACAGCGCGATCGCCGCGCCGAATCCGACCATCAGGGCGGAGCCGCCGAGGGCGCAGCGGCGCAATGCGTTGAGGCCGTCGCCGGACCAGAGTTTTACCGCCGACCAGACGATCAGCGCCGCCAGCAGGTAAGACTGAAGTCCAAACCAGAAACTGAGCCGATCTGCGAGATGATCCCCGAGCGGACCGCCAAGATTCGGATGGCGCAAAATCTGATACGAGATCAGACTCAGGACGGCGAACGCGGCGAGCGCCGCCAGCACGAGCGCTCCCAGCTCGCGCACGATGCGGCTCGAACTGGCGGCGGGTTGCTCCGCCGGCGCCGATTCCGCCGGGCGCGGCGTTTTAGCCTGCCGGCCGATGAGTTCTCCTAGACCTCCATCACGCACGGCACAACCATCGGACGCCGTCCCATCTCGTCGAGGAAGTAGCGGCTGAGCGCGTGTACCAATTGTTGCTTCAGGCGCCCGTCGCTCCATCCAAGCGCCGATCCCTGCTCTAGGACGCTCCGCAGCTCGGTGCGCGCACGCGCCATATGACTTGACGTGCCATCGCCGCTAATCAGGCCACGCGAGATCAGCTCCGGTCCGGCGATAATTTTTCCGCTCGCACGCGACACCGTCACCACCACCATCACGGTGCCGTCACGTGCCAGCGCCTGCCTTTCGCGCACAAGCTGAGAATCCGCCGGCCGCGAACCGTCCGCCATGATTCGTCCGGCTTCGACCGCGGCGCCGCGGCGCGCTCCGGCCGCGCTCAGCTCCAGCGTCTGCCCGTCTTCGAGCAGAAAGCAATCGCGCTCCTGCATCCCGTTCTCGATCGCGAGCACGCGATGCAGCACCAGGTGGCGATACTCGCCGTGGATCGGCACGAAGTACTTCGGCCGCGTGAGTTCGATCAGCTCGGCCAATTCGCCGCGGCTTGCATGACCCGAGACGTGAACCGGCGCGATCGCTTCATGCAGCACTTCGGCTCCGCGTTTGAAGAGATTATTGATCGCGGTGTGAATCCTGCGCTCATTGCCGGGAATCGCACGCGCCGATAACATCACCGTATCGCCCGCCACCACCCGCGCCCACGGATGAGCGTCGGTGGCAAGCTTGACCATCGCGGAAAGCGGCTCGCCCTGCGAACCCGCGGCGATAAAAGTCAGACGTCCGCGCGACAGCAATTCGGCCTCGGCCTGATCGATAAACGTGCCCGGCGCCAGATTCATGTAGCCCAGCTCGATCCCGAGCCGCACGCTGTCGATCATCCTGCGTCCCAGCGGCACCACCCAGCGCCCGAATTCGTGAGATATCTCGGCGACCTGCCGAATCCGATAGAGATGCGACGAGAACGACGAGATAAAAAATTGCCCGCGCGCGCGCGAAACCACCTCGCGCAGCATCGGCCTGAGCGAAATCTCTGGTGGGGTGCGGCCCTCGCGCTCGGCGTTGGTCGAATCCGATAGCAGTAGCGCGACGCCGCGCTTGCCCAGCTCCGCAAAACGCTCGCGATCGAATCGTTCGGCGTCGTTCGCACCGGTGTCGATCTTGAAATCACCGCTATGCACGATCAGTCCGGCCGGCGTATCGATCGCAAGCGCGACCGAATCCGGGGTCGAATGCGCCACCCTTATGGGCTCGAACTCGAACGGACCGACGTTGAAGATGCGCCGGGGCGCGATTTCGCGCAGATCGGCCTCGACCCCGTATTCGCGAAGCCTGCGGCGCGCGAACGCGAGCGTGAATTCCGTGCCGTAAACCGGCACCGGGAAGCGTCGCAGGATATGCGGCAGCGCGCCGATATGATCGTCGTGCCCGTGAGTCAGCACGATTCCGAGCAGCTTGCGGCGCCCGCCCGTGAGATAAGCCATGTCGGGAACAACCAGGTCGAGACCGGGCGAGCCGCCCTCGGCGAACATAACGCCGGCGTCGACCATCAGCGCCTGCTCGCCGTATTCGATAAGCATCGCGTTGAGGCCGATCTCGCCGAGACCGCCCAGCGCCACCAGCCGGACCGGATTTGTGGGACTTGTTGTTGCGCCGCTCATCGGCCTCCGCCGTTACTGCTGCCACCCCCGCCGCCGATAAAGTATATCGGGTGTGGATCGGGTGCGAAAGCGCAAAACGCTAACGGGCAGCTTGCTTTCATGCCATCGTGGAAGCTAGCTTCCGATCAGCCGCGAGGGGCCAATCATGGGAGTAAACAAGGTAATTTTGGTCGGCAATCTGGGACGCGACCCGGAGCTGCGTTACATCCCTTCAGGCCAGCCGGTGGCGAGCTTCACCATCGCAACCAGCGAATCGTATACCGACCGCAGCGGAGCGCGGCAAAAGCGCACCGAATGGCACAATATCGTGGCGTGGGGAAAGCTCGCCGAGCTGTGCGGTCAGTATCTCAAGAAAGGCCGCCAGATCTACCTTGAAGGGCGCATCTCGACGCGCCAATACGAGGCCAAGGACGGCAGTGGAAAACGCTCGCGCACGGAAATCGTCGCGCAGGTGATTCAATTCCTCGGCGGCCGCGCGGGCGAGAGCGCGCCGGACGAGCCTTCGGATTTTGGCGCGGCTGGAAGCGCTGCCGGCGGCGGCGAGATGACGCCGGTCGACGACGAAGACATTCCTTTTTAGTTATCGAAATCTCGACACAAAGCTTACGCTTGGCGACGTGATATCCGGCGCAGCCTCGGGATCGGTGGAAGCGGCGTATTGCCCCCGGCCAACGCTGCGTCGAAGAACACCGCCAGCTGGTCGCGGAGCTCGCCCAACGCGACGCCCATGTGCTCCGCGGGCAGCGGATCGATCTTGGCGCCGGCCTTCGCGCGAAGCCTCGCAGCTCCGTCCAGGTTGCCGCGCTGGACGTGAAGGATCGCTACCGCGGCCTGAATAATTCCCTGATAGAAGACCTTCTCGCCGCCGGCGCTCCGCTTCCAAGCGTCTTCCCACGCTTCGTGACATTCGAAGAAGCGGCCCTGATTGAACAGGTCGATTCCTTCTTCGTAGAACTCGGCGATGGATTTCGCGCCGGCATTATCTGCGCTTTTCGCGCGGCTCATCGGGCAAGCATAACCCCGCAGCCGCGAGGTAGAAAACAGTGACGAGCTAATGACGTTGCGGATCGCGCGAGACTAGTTCTTGACGAAATCCTGCTCGAGCTCGACATGGAGCGGCAACAGCACGCGCACGATCGCATTGTACATCGCCACTTCCATCGTCAGCTCGACGATCCGTTCGTTATCGAGAAAGTTGCGCAATGCGTTGAAGGTGGCTTCGTTCACCTTAATGTCGCGCGTCGATTCGACCGCGAAGCGGATTACGGCGCGTTCCTCGTCGGTGAAAATCGGCGCGGTTTCCCAATGAGCCAGCTTTTCCAGCTTCTCGCGCGGAATGCCCAGTTTGAGCGCCATGTTCCAGTGATGGTCGAACTCATACTGCGACTCGGCCAGACGGCCCACCGTCAGGATCGCCAGCTCGCGCAGCTTCGGGTCGAGCTTGGTGCGATGACGCAGCTGATGGCTCAGATCCAGCAACGCGGCGAGCACTCCCGGCGCATGTGCCAGTGCACGGAACAGGTTCCATACCGCGCCCCGTTCGGCGGTCAGCTTGTCGTAAATCTTGCGATGCTCTTCGGGCAGATCGTCGCGCTCGAGATATGGAACTCTGGCCATCTTGGTCCTTCTCTGTATCCGATTTTCGCTCGTGCCTTATGCGAACAGCATTTCCGACATCGAGCCGCCCGGCGGAATCATCGGCATCACCGCTTCTTCCTTGGGGATCACGATATCGAGCAGCACGGGGCCCGGCGTGGCGAACGCCTGCTTCATCGTGGCTGACAGATCCTTGGGCGAGTCAACCATAAACCCCTTGGCGCCGAACGCATCCGCTAGCTTGACGAAATTCGGCACCGACATCGCGGTGTAGGAGTAGCGCTCTTCATAGAATCTCTCCTGCCACTGGCGCACCATGCCGAGGAAGTGATTGTTGAGGATCACCACCTTGACGTCGACATTGTGCTCGACGGCGGTGGCAAGCTCCTGGATGTTCATCAGGATTGAGCCGTCGCCCGAAAACACCACCACGCGCCGCTCGGGCGCAGCGAACTTGGCGCCGATTCCGGCCGGCAGGCCGTAACCCATCGTGCCTAAGCCGCCGGAGGTCAGCAGCGAGCGCGGCTTCTCGAAAGGAAACATCTGCGCCAGCCACATCTGATGCTGCCCGACGTCAGTCGCGACTATGCAATCGCCCTTGGTCAAGGTGTGCAGCTCCTCGATCACGTTGATCGGCGAAATGTCTTTGCCGTTGCGATTCTCGTAAAGCGGCTTGTCCTTCTGCCACTGGAGAATCTCCTGATGCCACTTGGTCCACACCGGCCGCCGCTTAGCCAGGCTCTCGCGCCCTCTGACGATGGTCAGCATGTCGCCCAGCACCGATTTGATATCGCCCACGATCGGAACGTCGACCTTGACGTTCTTCGAGATCGACGAGGGATCGATATCGACGTGGATGATAGCCTTCACCTTTGGCG
>DATJOQ010000284.1:0-3627 GCA_035506935.1 Binataceae bacterium (SeqCode)
GCCGACCATTTCATCGGCCGCTGGCCCATCGTCAGGCGTCCAGTGAAGCCGGATCCGATCGCGATCGCGACGCGGCTCTCGCCCGCGATCGAAACCAGTGTCGCGATCGCGGCCGCATTGACCATCGGATGCCTGAGGCTCGGCACCAGCACTCCCGGCCCGAGTCCGATGCGCGAGGTGCGCTCGGCCGCGCGGCAAAGCTGTACCCATACGTCGGGATAAAGCGCAGGCGAATCGTAGAACCACGCGCGGGTATAGCCGAGCTGTTCCGCGATCCGGGCGTGTTCGTGACTTTCAGACGAAGTTGCGAATGCGCATGAAAGTGTCAGTGCCATCCGCCCTACCTATCGCGGTTCTAAACCTTTGTGCAATCGCGCAGTTCGATTGACGAGACGGCGGCTCGCGTTGTACGGCCCATATAAATCGCATCGACGGGAGGTCGGACCATGGCACTACTCGACGGCAAGGTTGCAGCAGTCACTGGCAGCGGGCGCGGGATCGGACGTGCGGTCGCAAAGGCGCTCGCGGCCCATGGCGCATCGGTCGTCGTCAATGATCTGGGTGTGACGGTTGATGGGCACAAGGAGCCTTCGACTCCCGCTGGTGAAGTTGTACGCGAAATCAAATCCGCCGGAGGGAAGGCGGTCGCGAATCAAATGGATATCGCGACGGTGGCGGGAGGGCAGGGCCTCGTCGATCAGGCGATCAAGGAATTTGGCCAACTCGATATCCTCGTCAACGTCGCCGGAATCCTGCGCGATCGGATGATCTTCAACATGAGTGAAGAGGAATGGGACGAGGTAATCCGCGTCCATCTGAAGGGCCATTACTGCACGATTCGTCCGGCGTCGGCGCATATGCGCGAGCGCAAGGCCGGCAGGATTATCAACTTCTCCTCGGGCGCCGCGCTCGGCGCTCCCGGCCAGCCCAACTATGCCGCCGCGAAGGCTGCGATTATCGGCCTGACATACAGCAGCGCGCTTGCGCTCGCGAAGTACAACATCACGGTCAATGCGATCCTGCCCGGCGCCTCGACGCGCATGACCGATTCGATTCCTGCGACGCGGATGCCGGGAGCGGGTTTCGCGGAAAGTAGTAATGCTACAAATACAGTCCAGGATCCCGCGAACGTTGCGCCGATTGTAGTATTCCTCGCAAGCGACGAAGCGCAGTACGTCAACGGACAGTGCTTCGGAGCGATGGGATACCGAGTGACGCGCTATTCGCACATCGTGCCCGAGCGAATCCTGATGAACGACGGACCATGGACGGTGGAGCGCCTGAAGCAGTTGTTCAAATCGACGCTCGGCAGCGATCTACAACTGCCGAAGATGCTGTAGTCAGAGCTGGATACCGTCGGTGCCCGCGCCGCATACGAGCGCGCACACGCGCTCGCCTTGCGCCGCGCGGTACTTGCCGGCGATGACGGCGGCCACTGCTGCCGCGCCACCCAGCTCGGCCGCAACGCCCAGCTCGAACCATAGCCAGCGGGCGGCCTCGCGGATCTCGTCGTCGGAGACGAGTACCAGTTCGGCGACGTGATGCCGGATCAGGTCGAGATTGATTTGCTCCGTCGCCCGAGCCCCCAGCGTTAACGCGGCAGTTTTGATGAGATCGAGCGTCACGATTCGACCAGTCTTGATACTGTCATGCAGCGTTGCGGCTCCCGTCGGTTCCACGCCGATGATACGAAGAGCCGGATTAATCGCCTTCGCTGCAATAGCAATTCCCGCAATGAGTCCGCCGCCGCCAATAGCAACTACGAGGGTATCAACCGCGGGCGAGTCTTCCATGATTTCGAGGCCGACGGTGCCCTGGCCCGCGATCACCATCGGATCGGCGAACGCGTGAACGTAAGTCAGTCGGTTTCGTTCGGCCGCCTCGAGCGCGAAGCGGTTGCTCTCGTCCCAGGAATCGCCCGCGACGATCACTTCGGCATTCCAGCGTTTCAGCTTTTCGATTTTCGCAGGGGGCGTTGTCGTCGGCACATAGATCGTCGAGGGCACATTCGCGACCGTCGCGGCGTATGCGACGCCAAGGCCGTGATTTCCACCCGATGCCGTGATCAGCCCGCGCACCGCCGATCGATCAGGCAATGAAAACAATTTGTTGATTGCGCCGCGCGGCTTGAACGAGCCGACGACCTGCAGGCATTCGAGCTTGAGCGTGAGCGATGCTCCGATCTCGCGATGCGACCGGACTGGAGCGCACGCGATCATCGGCGTGTGCCGCACGTAGGGCGAGATTCGCTCCGCCGCGCAACGGATGTCGTCGAGGGTCGGCGCGCCCTGGATGCTTGGGGACTGCGCGTCAGATGTCATCAAGATGTCTCAAGCCTCTGGAGGCATAGTACACCGCTTCGCGCCTTCAAGCCCGGCAGAAGAAAGTGCTTCTCTGTGTTTCAACTTAGCTACAACTTGACGAGAATCCGAGCTTGGGAGTGAAATTTTTACACAATAGGATACGATTGGTTATTGCGCTTAATTTGAATCTTAAATTAGCTGAATACGCTCTCGCTTCGAGCTTTTTCCGTTCAATCCAAATCCGGAGGATCAATATGAAGAAAGGAGTCCTGCTCACTCTAATCGCTACGCTCGCGATAATCGCGAGCAGCCGAGCCAGCTATGCTCAAGCCAACATTTACGCGGTGAAATTCGTTTGTGGTACACAAAAGCCCATCGCCAGCCTGACCGCGCCTGCCGAGCCTCCCGTTAAGCCAGCCAATTATGCGACCGTCCTCAATATTCAGTCGTTCAACGATGTCGAGGGGGGCCTCGTGATCAAGACCAGGATCTCGCTGGCAAATTCCGGTGCGGCGAGCGTTCCAGGACCGGCGCTAGATATCGCCTTCCTGCAAACTGCCGACGTAACTTGCGCCGATATCGCTGCAGCCTTAAAAAATGTGGCGACCAACGGATTCATCACTGGCTATGTTGATGTGCTCTCGACAAGTACGATCGTGGTGACCTCAGTCTACACCTCGCAAGGCTGCACTTTTCCGCCACTGTCGAATATCGCCGTGCTCCCAACTGTCTGCAGCGGCCCGACCTCGATCGACGTCGTACCGCAGCAACCCGTGCCACTGGCGAACGGCGCAGCGATCTCGGGCTAAGCCGAGGCTATCAGGAAGCGAGAGTTAGAACGTTCAGGTTCGGGGAGTTGAGCGCGATCGCCTTGCGATCGCGCTCTTTCATTCTAAAACTTCCATCAGGTGGGGCCGCTGCGCAGGATGCCTTTCTGCTCCAGAGCGCGCACGCGCTCGCGCGAATAGCCCAGGCGGTTGGTCAGCACTTCTTCGTTATGCTCCCCCAAAAGCGGCGCTTCGAGACTCAGACGTTGCGGAAACTCCGAAAAGCGCAGCGCGAAGCCGGGCACCTGGAAATCGCCGAGAATTCGATCGTGCACGGTGCGGACTGTTCCACGCTGCTGCAGATGCGGATGCGCGACCGCCTCTTCGATCGACAAAACGGGCGCATGCGGCACGCGATATTCCTTCATCGCCGCCATCGAGGCATCGTCGCTCGGCATCGATTGGAACCACGCCTCGATGATCGCGACCAATTCCTTGAGATTCTCGAGCCGCGCCGCGTTGACGCTGAAGCGCGGATCCTGCGCCAGCTCGGGTTG
>DATJOQ010000285.1:0-5557 GCA_035506935.1 Binataceae bacterium (SeqCode)
AGCCAGCTCACCGACCCTCCAAAGATACAGATCTTCGGAAGTGACATCGACGAGCAAGCGATCGCCGAGGCGCGCGAATGCTACTACGCGGCGACCATTGAACTGGACGTATCGCAGGACCGGTTGCGGCGATTTTTCACCAAGGAAGGAGACCGCTACTGCGTTAAAAAGGAACTACGCGAACTGATTCTCTTCGCGCCGCACAACGTGCTGCGCGATCCTCCGTTCTCGAAACTTGATCTGATTAGCTGCCGCAATCTGCTGATCTACTTCAATCGCGACATGCAGGAGCGGGTGCTCAACATATTCCACTTTAGTTTGCGTGAGAACGGCTACTTGTTCCTCGGCACGTCCGAAACGGCAGACATCACGTCGTCGCTATTCACCTCGGCCGATAAGAAACGGCGCGTCTACATACGCCGCAATGTGGTCGGCACGGTGGCGTTCGGCACCGAGTTGCCTATTTTTGGCAAGTGGCAACCGAGACTGCCAGAGGGGGCGAATAACCTACAGGGTCGTCCGGTCCATGCCGGTGAGTTGCATCAGGAAGTAGTCGAGCAAATTGCGCCGCCAAGCGTTCTGGTCAACGAAGATTACGACGTCGTCCATGTCAGCGCGCACGCCGGCCGCTTCTTGCGCGTGGCGCCAGGCGAGCCCACGCGCAATCTGCTCAAGATGGTATTGCCGGAGCTGCGGCTCGACCTTCGCGCAGCCCTGCTTGAGGCGGGAGCCCGGCGCGAAGAAGCCTCTGTCGGAGTCCGCAGAATACACGTCAAGCTCGACGGCGAAACCACCACCGTCAATCTGCTGGTCCGGTACGTACTCACCACGCCAGAAGCTGCGCGCGGCTTTTTCCTCATTATCTTCGATGAGGTGCCGGAGATTCCCGCCGGGGGCGAGGAAACGGCACGAGCGAACGTCGACATCAGCATCGTTCGTCAGCTCGAGCAGGACCTGCAGCAGACCAAGGATCAATTGCGCATTACGATCGAGCAGTACGAGACCTCGACCGAGGAGCTGCGCACTTCGAACGAAGAGCTGCAAGCGATCAACGAAGAACTGCGCTCCGCCAGCGAAGAACTCGAAACCAGCAAGGAAGAGCTTCAGTCGGTCAATGAGGAGTTGACCACGGTCAACCAGGAGTACCGGGAAAAGATCGAGGAGGTCGGGCGGGCGAATAGCGACCTTCAGAACCTGATGGCTTCCACCGATATCGGGACCATCTTTCTCGATCGCGCGCTGCGCATCAAACGCTACACCCCGCGTGCTCAGCAATTGTTCAACATCACACAACTGGATATCGGGCGCCCGCTCGAGCATTTTACGCACAAGCTCGAATACACCTCGCTCAGCCGCGATGCCGAAGAAGTGCTGCGCAGCCTGCAAATGGCGGAACGCGAGGTCAAAAGCAGCGACGGTCGATGGTATCTGGCGCGGCTGGTGCCCTACCGCACCATCGAAGACAAGATCGACGGTGTGGTGCTGAATTTTGTTGATATCACCACTCGCAAATTGGATGACGACAAGCTTCAGCAACAGGCCGCGATGCTGCGCGAGGCTGATCGCAACAAGGATCGCTTCCTGGCGATTCTCGCGCACGAATTGCGCAATCCGCTGAGCGCGATGTTCAGCGGCGTCGAGATTATCGACCGTGTCGGTACGGAGAAGCCCCAGGTGGCCGGCCAGGCGGTGTCGGTGATCCGCCGCCAGCTTCAGCAACTGGCGCGGCTGGTCGACGATCTGCTGGATGTTGAGCGACTGAGCCTCGGCAAAATCGAGATCATCAAGAAACCGGTGCGTATCGCTGACGTGATTCGTAATGCGGTCGAGACCTGCCAGGCGCAGATAACCTCTGACTCGCACAAGTTCACAGTGCGGCTGCCGTCGGAGCCGATTTATGTGGACGGTGATCTGATACGATTAACGCAGGTCGTGTACAACCTCCTCAGCAACTCGTTCAAGTACACGCCGGCGGGCGGGAAAATCGATATCATCGGCGAGCGCGCCAATAGCGAAGCAGTAATCCGCGTGCGCGATAACGGAAAGGGTATCGAGCCGGAGCTCTTGCCGAAGATGTTCGACATGTATTCGCAGAGCGAGCCATCGTTACGTTCGGACAGTCAGGGCTTGGGCATCGGGCTGGCATTGGTCAAATGGCTGGTCGAGCTGCATCATGGCACCGTCGTCGCGTCGAGCGCGGGGGCGAGCAAAGGGGCGGAATTCGTGATTCAATTACCGATGATTCCCGCTCCCAAGGTTCAGGCAAAGGATTCTTTCGTGGCAGCGGATGGCGGAGAGCCTGCTTCGAATGCCAACTCCGCCGCAAAAAAGAAAGTATTGCTGGTCGACGATAATAAAGATGGCGCGGACGCACTGAAAGTTCTTCTCGGTTTCGAACAGCACGAGGTGCGTACCGCGTACGATGGCGCGAGCGGGCTGGAGGTTGCCACGCAGTTCCATCCGGATGTGGCCGTAATTGATCTGCAGCTGCCCGGTATGAGCGGCTTCGAGCTCGCCAAAAGGCTGTTGGAGATCCTGCCGAAGGTACAGCTGATTGCGCTCTCAGGCTGGCATCAGGAACAGACGCAAGAACGCGAGCTTCGGATGTTCCACCATTACCTGAGGAAACCAGTCGAGCTTCAGGATCTAACCAAGCTGCTCGATTAAACGGCACACATCCGGCCCGATTCGCCCGCAGCTCGCCGCGACGACCTAACTCAAGCGGAGTTCCATGCATGGAATCGCGTCCGTTCGGCCCCAACAAGCGCGAGGTCCCGGTAATCGGTCAAGGCACCTGGTACACGGAGCGTCGAGACTTTTCCTCGGCGGCTGCCGCGCTGCGCCGGGGAATCGATCTAGGCATGACTCATATCGACACCGCCGAGATGTATGGAAACGGCTCCGCGGAGGTAGTGATCGCTGAGGCTATCAGCGGACGCCGCGATGAGATCTTTCTGGTTTCCAAGGTGCTGCCACAGAACGCTTCTCGCACCGGAACGATCAAAGCCTGCGAGCGATCGCTGGCCCGCCTTCAGACGGACCATCTCGACTGCTACCTTCTGCACTGGCGCGCGAACTCCCATCCGCTGGAAGACACGCTCGCAGCTTTCGAGCAGCTTCGTGTCGAGGGCAAGATCCTTTCATGGGGTGTGAGCAACTTTGACGTTGCTGACCTTGAAGAGGTCCATGCGCTGGTCGGTCCAGGACGTCTGGCTTGCAACCAGGTCCTCTACCATCTGAATGAGCGAGCCATCGAACACCGGGTGCTCCCCTGGTGTGAGAAACATAACGTAGCCGTGGTCGGCTACAGCCCGTTCGGACATTCGGCTCAGTTTGCGCAACGACACACGCCGGGTAGTGAGGTTTTGAGACAGATCGCCAGCGCGCATGGCGTTAGTCCGCACCAGGTCGCGCTCAGGTTCCTGGTGCGCAATCCGCCTTTGTTCACGATTCCAAAAGCCTCAAACGCCGAGCACGCGGCCGACAATGCCGGTGCCGGCAAGCTCGAGCTCAGCTCAAGCGAACTGGCTTCGATTGATCGAGCGTTTCCCTTGAGCAAGCGACCTCTTGGACTGCCGATGCTCTAGCGAGGCCTTCGCGATTGATCGAGGCGGCGCAGGCGTTGAATCAGACGCGGTTTTTGTAAAACTCAAGCCAGGTTGGACGACTCAGAATTTCGGTGTCAGTTCGAACGATATTACCTCGTAGTTTTGCTCTACAGCCTTCAAAATTTTCATCGGATTACTCGTACTTTCTGACTGTCGCCATGATAGCTCGAACCAAAGCTTTACGTGCTCGGGATCAAGACCTGGGTTCAGGCTTCGAAAGGTCGCCTTGTAGCCATTTTTCTCGACCAATTCCGGCAGTTCCGAAGCGGCCGAAGAACCGCATTCGCTGTTCACCACGAGTAGCGCAAAGTGTTCACGGGGGATTCGTTCTTCAAGCCATCTGAGCATTCGCAATGTGATGAACGCCAGCAGTGTCGACGCGGTGCCGAGAACGAGCTGACCACCGCCGAGGCATAACCCGATCACAGTCACGATCCACAGCGTGGCTGCGGTGGTTACACCGGTAACGAGATCGTCTCGTCTGAGGATTGCGCCGCCGCCAATGAAGCCCACACCAGTAAGAATACCCAGCGGCAGTCGCATCAAATCCATTACTCCAAACGAGTCAGCGGTTTTGCCTCCGATCGAAAGCAGGATGTTGGCCTGAATCATCGCGACTGATGCGGCCAAGCCGACCAGGATCGTAGTCCGAAGCCCAGCCGCGCGACCACGCTCTCCTCGATCCAAGCCGATGATGCCTGAAGCAACTATCGTCAGCGCCAAGCGTATAACTATGTCCGGCCAAGTTGGATGGAGCGGCATGTGATATTTTTTGGAAATCGCTTCTTCTAACGTAGCGGCGAATATCTATTCCTCATGTGCCATCTCGTCAAAGGCAGGGAACAAGCGTGGCATGGAATAACTTCGGCGACTTCGAGGGTACGAACAGGGCGCCAAGCGGCATCGCCGGTACAAATCACTCCATCGCGGCGCCTTTTTGAAATCAGCTTACAAGCTTGCAGATCAGCTCGTCGGAGTCTCAATTTGGAGTGAACTTGCCGACCACCGAATCAAGCTTTCCAGTCTTGACCGCCACGGCCATCTTGGAGCCCGGCTCGTAATAGCGCTTATGCCAAACGCCGGAAATAGGCTCGCCTTCACCAGGCATCCGCCAGGTAGTGATTTTGGCGCCAGCGAGATCCACGCCGATGAGCGCCCGCGGCTGATCGTCGGTAGCAGCCAGGTAGGTGTCGGCGGAATCCGCGTCTACGTAGCGGTCGGCGATCCTGCGCAAAACATCGCGCCAAGTGTCGTCGCGCCCGGGCGCAGCGAGAATCTGCGCGCGGCCTTCGATTAACACTTTGCGGCAATTGCCGACTTCTTCATCGACCGTTATCGCGACTCGCGGGTCACGCTGAATATTGGCGTTGAAGGCCGATTGCTTGCGCCCCGCAATAAGGATTTTGCCGTTCTCGAGCACGAACCAGACCGGCACCACGCTGGGAGCGCCATCAGGCTTCAGCGTGGCGATGCGCGCCAGGTGACGGCGCTCGCCCAGAAATTGGTGAAGCTCGGCGTCGCTAAGTTTAGGCATGGCGGAACTCTCCTGGCGTTGGTCGCGCCGCGACCGGCTGGCGACGAGATAGCTAATTCAAGTCCTTGCGCGCTGGCGCCTCTAAATCTTCGCCCTGTAGGCGATCGACCAGACCCTTATACCAGCCGACGGCGTCTGAGCGATAGGAGCACCCAGTTTGAATAGCAGATCGACACGCCACACGCCGCGCTGACGTGCCGTAAACGATTGCGCCGCAAGCTATTTTCTTCTCTCGGGCTTCAGTGCCGAATATCATTGAAACTGTCTCCCATAAATCGAGAGAACAAACCAAAAATTGTAAGCAAATTGGATTCACCAACTTTTTATGAAATCCGCGCTCCCGGAGCGATCTTTTCCAGGGCCGGGTTTAATCGCTTGGTCATATACATTCAGCCCCGTCGCAGGAGAGATTCGT
>DATJOQ010000286.1:0-7778 GCA_035506935.1 Binataceae bacterium (SeqCode)
TCGCACGCCTACCCCGGTAGCGACGCGAACCGCGACTCCAACACCCACGCGTACGATGTCGCCAACACCGACACCGACACGGACCCGAACTCCGACGCCGACTCGAACCGCAACCCCTCGACCAACCCGGACAGCGACACCAACTCGAACTCCGACACCAACGCGAACCCCGATCAGGAAGCCCAAGCCGCTCGCGCGCAAGACGCCGACGCCGACCGCGACTCCGTGACCGGCGTGCGGCGCTGGCGCGAGGCAAGCCCGTCCGGATTAGCCGGAAGGCTCACCTCGCGCGACCGCTCCAGCAGCGGCCGCGAGCCGAATACTGCGGCTAGGCGTGCCCGGTAATCGGAAGCCTCACGGTGAAGGTGCTCCCGCCTTCGCCGCTCTCAACGAAGATTCTTCCACCGTGTGCTTCGACGATGTCCTTGGCGATAGCGAGACCGAGTCCGGCCGAGCCGGTAACGTAGGTACTGGCCCCCCATTGGGTAAAGCGTTCGAAGATGCGGTCGCGAATTTCGGGCGCGATACCGGGACCGGTATCGGCCACGGTCAACTGCATCTGGCTGTCGACTCGTTGGGCCGCTATGGCAATCTCCCCGCCGCTCGGTGTGTAACGCAGCGCGTTGCTGATCAGGTTCGACAATACCCATGAAAGCTTGACCGGATCGCCATGAGCTTCGAGCGACGGTTCGCTGATATTGGTCACGAGCTTGACGCGCTTTTGTTCGGCCTGGATCGCGAAAGTCTCCGCCACGGCGGCGACTAGCTGTGCGAAATCCAGCCGCACGTTGCCGACCGTGATAGCGGCGGCTTCGCCACGGGCCAGATTCAGCAGTCCGTCAGCGAGCTGCCGCAAACGCTCCGTTTCTTCCCTGACAACGTCGATCAGTTCCTGTTGTTTGGGGTCGAGGTGATTGCTGCGCTCGAGCAGTTCGCCCGCCATGCCCAGCGAGGTGAGCGGCGTCTTGAGTTCGTGGGAAAGAGTGGCAACCAGGTTGGTACGTGCGCGGTCCTTGTCACGCAAAAAGGTAATGTCCTGCAGAATCAGGATGGTGCCGAACGATTGTCCGTCGGAATGCCGAAGCGGTACCGGTTTCAGCAGGTAAAAGTGCTCGCGGCCGCGCACATAAAGGCTGACCTCGGTCTGATGCGCAAGCGGACCAGAGTTCGACGCGCCGCGCAGGGCGGCGCGCACTCTCAGGTAGTGCTGATGGTTGCTGCTGAGATCATCGAAATGACTTCCCAGCGCGTCCTCTTTTTCGACGCTCAGGATTATTCCTGCAAGCTCGTTGATATGCGCGACCACGCCTTCGGCGTCGAGCAGAACGATGCCATCTTCGAGACTTTCGATGATCGCTTCGGTTTTGTTCTTTTCGTAGATGATGCGGCCGACGTTGAGCTTGTTAAATTCCTCCAGCCGCTCCGCCATCTTGTTGAACTCGGACGCCACGGCTTCGAGCTCTGCCAGCGGTTGATTGCCGAGCCGCGAGGAGGGTCCACGCAGGCTGAAGCTGCGCAATCGTCCAGCCAGCTCGTCGAGCGGCCGCGCGATCGACCAGGCGATAGTCCATGACAGCGCGGCGCCGAAGACCAACAGGGCAACCAGGCCAAGGGCAAATTCAGACGTAACATGCCATCCGATCCGGTAAGCACGGCTGTCCGCCCTGAACATCGCGTCGCTGTTCATTTCGCTCAGCTTGTCGAGCAGATCGTGCAGTTGAGCGAATTCATCATCATGCGCGGAGGGATTCGCGGATGACAGTTCCGCCAGCAGCCTGTGCCCGCGTTGGTCGATATCTTTGGCGAGCTGGTCTTCGCCCACCTCCGTGATGTCGCCCAGCTCAACGCCGTTCCAGTGGAGAAAACGTTCGCGGCCAATCGGCAGCGCAGTCGAAAGCTTGCCGTCGCGCTGCGCGAGCTGAAGCCCGTACAGCGCCATCTGCATCTGTCGAGCCGCTTCGATGCTGACATAATTGCGATGCAGGGTTTCGCGAATCGCGCCGCCCAGTCTGTAAATTTCCGGCAAGGCAAGGGCGCCCAGCAAAACCGCGAGCGCGAGCATTACCAGGGTGCCGTTGCGGATTTTGCTCCGCAGGGAGGGGGTCATCATTACTACTCGGAAATCTCTAGCGCCGACACCTGTATGGAAATCCTCACGCCGCCATATTCGGCAATGACATTTGCAACGCGCGCCCGAATCAAAAAATCAGCTCCCCGGCTTCAGTGATGGTCGTTTTGCTGGTCCAGGGCGAGGTTCAGCAAGAGCACGTTGACGCCCGGCTCGCCGATCACTCCCGCCCAGCGCTTACGCGTCTCGGCATGGACGATGGATCGCACCTGATCCTCACTCATCGCGCGCGCCTTGGCTACGCGAGGAATTTGCAGCTCGGCCGCCGCAGGGCTGATCTCGGAATCGAGTCCGCTGCCGGAAGCAGTGACCAGATCGATCGGCACCTGCGACGCGGTAACTCCGGGATTGCTTTCGATCACATCCTTCACCCGCGTGCGCACGGTCTCAATCAATGTCTTGCTGGTGGGACCCAGGTTAGAGCCTCCGGAGCTGGTCGCGTCATAGCCTTTATCGCCGGCCGCTGACGGCCGCCCGTGAAAATATTTTGTGCCAGCGAAGTTCTGCCCGATCAGAGCCGAGCCAACCACCTTCCTGTCACGTCCGACCAGGCTGCCGTTGGCCTGCCATGGGAACATGAACTGCGCGATGCCGTAAACCAGGAACGGGTAGATAATTCCCGTCAGCAGCGTCAAAACGATGGTCATCCTGATGGCAATCCAGAGTCGCATGTCCTTCTCCTAAACCAGGTGAAGCACGGAAATGATCACGTCGATCGCTTTAATCCCGATGAAGGGGACGATCACACCGCCTACCCCATAAATCAGCAGATTGCGCGTGAGAATGGTCGAGGCGCCCACCGGCCGGTACTGCACGCCACGCAGAGCCAGCGGTATCAGCGCGATAATAATCAGCGCGTTGAAGATTACGGCCGAGAGAATCGCGCTTTCCGGACTGGCCAAGTGCATGATGTTCAGCGACTGCAGCACGGGGTAGCTGACCACGAACATCGCCGGAATGATTGCGAAGTACTTGGCGACGTCATTGGCGATCGAAAATGTGGTGAGCGCACCCCGCGTCATCAGCAGCTGCTTGCCGATCTCGACCACCTCGAGAATCTTGGTCGGGTTCGAATCCAGGTCGACCATGTTGCCGGCTTCGCGCGCCGCCTGAGTGCCGGCGTTCATCGCGATCCCGACGTCGGCCTGCGCCAGCGCGGGCGCGTCGTTGGTGCCGTCGCCGATCATCGCGACCAGTTTGCCCTGCGCCTGCTCTTCGCGGATCAGCCGCAGCTTGGTTTCCGGTGTCGCTTCGGCGAGGAAATCGTCGACTCCCGATTCACCCGCAATCGCCTGCGCCGTCAGCGGATTATCCCCGGTGATCATCACTGTGCGCAGGCCCATCGCGCGCAACCGCGCGAAGCGCTCGCGGATTCCCTCCTTGATAATGTCCTTGAGGTGAATCACGCCCAGCACCTTTGAGCCGTCCGCAACCGTCAGCGGAGTTCCGCCGCTGCGCGCGATTCGCTCGATAATGGCTTTCAGTTCGGGCGGCACGCTGCCGCCGCGTTCGGCGACGAACTGTGCCACTTGATCGCTAGCGCCCTTGCGGATACTGCGGCCGTTGAGATCGACGCCGCTCATTCTGGTTTGCGCGGAGAACGGGATGAACTGCGCCTCATTTTCGGCGAAGTTGCGGCCGCGCAGATTGAACTGGCGCTTGGCCAGCACCGTGATCGAGCGGCCTTCGGGAGTCTCGTCCGCCAGCGAAGCCAACTGGGCGGCTTCGGCCAATTCTTCGATACCGACGCCTCCGACCGGCACGAATTCCGTCGCCATCCGGTTGCCGAGCGTGATGGTGCCGGTTTTGTCGAGCAACAGCGTATCGACATCGCCCGCCGCTTCCACCGCGCGCCCCGACATCGCGAGCACGTTGTGCTGAACCAGACGATCCATGCCCGCGATACCGATGGCGGACAGCAGTCCACCGATCGTGGTGGGAATCAGGCACACCAGCAACGACACCAACACGGGCAGCGTCAGCACGGTGGCACCGTAGAGCGCAAACGGAAAGAGCGTCACCACCACCAGCAGGAACACGATGGTGAGTCCGGCCAGCAGGATACTGAGTGCGATTTCGTTGGGGGTTCGCTGCCGATGCGCCCCTTCGACCAGGCCGATCATCCGATCGAGGAAACTCTCACCGGGATTGACCGTGATCCGCACCTTGACCCAGTCGGAGATGACCGTGGTGCCGCCAGTGACAGCGCTGCGATCACCCCCGCTCTCGCGGATAACCGGTGCGGATTCGCCGGTTATCGCCGCTTCGTTCACGGCCGCAACCCCTTCGATCACCTCGCCGTCGCCGGGAACCACATCACCCGCTTCGACCAGCACGACATCGCCGCGACGCAGCGAGGGCGCCGGCACCTGGACGGTCTGGCCCTCGCGGATAAGCTTGGCCATGGTCTCGGTGCGCATCTTGCGCAGAGCATCGGCCTGAGCCTTGCCCCGCCCCTCAGCCATCGCCTCAGCGAAATTCGCAAACAGCACCGTGAACCAGAGCCATACCGCGATCTGAAACTCAAAGATCGCGAGATGAGTGTGCCCTTCAAAGGCGTCGCGGAAGAAGCTCAGCGTGGTCAGCACGCTGGTTACCTCGACCACGAACATGACCGGATTCTTGATCATCAGGCGCGGATCCAGTTTCCACAACGAATCGACCGCGGCGCGCCCGACGATTTTGCTGTCCCAGAGAGAAGTCTGTTTTTTGCTCGCCATTTTTGATTTGCCTAGAAAGTCTTGCCCGCAACCATCAGGAAATGTTCTACGATCGGGCCGAGTGCCAGAGCCGGGAAAAATGTTAGGGCGCCTACGATTAGAATCACGCCGACCAGCAGCGCAACGAACAGCCATCCAGTAGTTGGAAAAGTTCCCGCGCTGGGCGGGATCGATTTCTTGGACACCAAGGAACCGGCTAGGGCGAGCGCCGGAATCGCCATCATGAAGCGTCCAAACAGCGTCGCGAAGCCGATCATCCAGTTGTAGAAGTTGGTATTTGCATTGAGCCCGGCGAACGCGGAACCGTTGTTCGCGGCAGCCTCGGTATATGCGTACAGAATTTGAGAGAAGCCGTGAGTCCCTGCGTTGCTGATACTGGAAAGGCCGGCCGGCAGCACCACCGATGCCGCGGTGGCGAACAGGATCACGCCAGGAAAGATCAGTACATAAAGCATCGCGAGTTTCATCTCGCGCGCTTCGATTTTCTTGCCCAGGTATTCCGGCGTGCGTCCCACCATCAGGCCGGCGATAAACACCGACAGCACCGCCATCACCAGCATCCCATAAAGCCCGGAACCGACACCGCCGAAGATGATTTCGCCAAGCTGCATGTTGATAAGCGGAATCATCCCGCCCAGCGGCGTAAAGCTGTCGTGCATCGAATTCACCGCACCGCACGAGGTGTCAGTAGTTATGGTGGCCCAGAGCGCCGAATTGACTATCCCGAAACGAGTCTCCTTGCCCTCCATGTTGCCGCCGCTACTATCATCCGGTGACGCGGTCTGATTGATGCCGAGTGCAGCCAGCTCGGGATTGCCGCGCTGCTCGCTCCATATCGCTGTTGCCGCTCCCATCAGGAATAGCAGCGCCATGGCGCCGAACAGCGCCCAGCCTTGCCTCGTGTCACCCGCCATCCGGCCGAAGGTGTTGGTGAGCCCGGCACCGATCGCGAAGATCGCTAACATCTCGATCAGATTGCTGAGCGGCGTTGGATTTTCGTAAGGATGAGACGAATTGGCGTTGAAAAAGCCGCCGCCGTTGGTGCCGAGCTCTTTTATGATCTCCTGAGACGCAACCGGACCCTGCGCGACGACCTGTTCGACGCCCTCAACCGTCTTGGCATGGGTGTAGGCGCTAAAGTTATCCGGTACTCCCTGCCACACCAGTACCAGCGCAAAAACGATACACAGTGGAAGCAGGAGCCAGAGAGTAGCCCGCACCAAATCTACCCAGAAGTTGCCCAGCGTCTTCGCAGTACGGCGGACGAAGCCACGGATAATCGCAATCGCCATTGCGATTCCGGTCGCAGCCGAAACGAAGTTGTGAAAGGCAAGCCCCGCCATCTGGGTCAGATAGCTCATGGTGGTTTCGCCGCTGTAGGCCTGCCAATTGGTATTGGTGGTGAAACTCGCCGCAGTGTTGAAGGCGAGCACCGGCGGCACCGCGGCCAAGCCCTGTGGATTAAGCGGCAACACGCTCTGCAGACGCTCGAAGCCATACAGCGCGATCATTCCCGCCAGGCTGAACAGCAGCATATCCGCGGTGTACTCGTACCAAGTCATTTCGATTTCGGGATGCACGCCGCAGATTTTGTAAATCAGCCGCTCGATGGGTCCCAGTGCAGGATCGAGAAAGGTAGGCTCGCGCGCGAAGACCTTGGTCATGTAGGCGCCGAGCGGAACGGTGACGAGGATTACAAGCAGTAGGAAGATACCTACTTGCAGGACAGCGTTGGTTAACATTTGTGTTAGCCCTAGAAATCTTCAGGTTTCAGCAGCGCGTACACCAGGTAAATCAACAGACCCAGTGACACCAGCGAACCAAGAATCAGCTCCCACGGACTCATAAAAGTTCGCACCCCCTTGCGTAGGCAAGCGCCACAACGAAGAACACCACGGTAGCCACGATGGTTAGAAGGTCAAGCATGCGGTGAACTTAACAAGCGTAGTAAACCTCTTCAAATCGATAGTTTCAAATTGAAAGGCCGACGGTTTTTCAATTTGATAAGTTCTGACACTGATACGTAATCCGGCGGAGATGAGTAATTGCAGAATTATCTGCACTATTTCTGGACGGCGATGGAAGTGTTCGTTTACCCTCTCGCTATGAGCACATCAGATTCGCCGATTGCGGTCGAAGCTGCCGCTGTACCTCCGCGCAGCAAACCTTCCAATTATCCCGCACCGTTCGCCTCGCGGATGGCTGGACGCACTAAGCGCGTGCTGGGTGATATTTTTGAGCTCAAGAACTTCGGCGTGAATCTCACGCGACTAAGTCCTGGTGCCCAGTCCGCACTTCATCATCGTCATAGCGCCCAGGACGAATTCATTTACGTCCTCGAAGGTGAGCCGACTCTCATTACTGATTCGCGCGAGATCGCAATGTGCCCCGGCATGTGCGCGGGGTTTGCCGCAGGTGGCGCCGCGCATCATCTGGTGAACCGCTCCGATCGGGACGTGGTCTATCTAGAAATCGGCGATCGGTCGCGGGGGGACAGCGCGTACTATCCCGACGACGACATCCAGGCGGTCATGAACGCAGACGGCAGCTGGCATTTCGCACACAAGAATGGCACAGCTTATTAGCCTTTCGCCGGATTGCCGAGACAAAGCCAGTTCCTAACCGAAGTTCGCGATAGTTCGCGTTTCATTCGATCAGTCCCGATTCCGGCTCTTATTCCTGTCTTACAAATTCGGCACAAAAAGAGAATACAGTTTTATTGCTACTCATTGTAGATACGAGTAGCATCCTTCACCAACATTAGTCCTTCTTTGTGCAACCGACGCTTTAGCGTTAGTGGGGAGACATCGCGTGATTCTTGAAGGTGGCAACCGGCGCCGCAGACCTACACTCCCGTCACACGCGCACAGCGTGGGAATTCGCAAATCGATCACATCCGCGGGCGACTTCAGACCAAGAAAACGGCTCGC
>DATJOQ010000287.1:0-5225 GCA_035506935.1 Binataceae bacterium (SeqCode)
CAACGCCGACGTCTACGCCCATCATCGGGCCGGTCGGAGACAACAGTTGGGGAACAGGATCTACTCCCAATAGCGCACTACTCAATGGAGAACCCTCGGGGAGCGGTACCAACGGTCAATTTCTGATCAGTATCGTGGCGATTCAGGGAATCGGCACCACCAATTCAACGGGTGCGGCTTCGGCGAACATCTGCCTGCCGACCATGCCTGGGCCGTGGATTCTTATCGGAGACTGGAGCTGCAACGGCGGCGGATCAAACCAGATCCAAGTGGCTGCGGCTTATCGGTTCACTACTTCGGCGGACGCCCCGGGCAATGCGTTTAGCTGGACTTTCAGCAGCACGCCATGCAACAGCCCGACTGCGGAGACCTTCAAGGCATCTTCCACCAACACGGTGTATTCGAACATCTCGATGTCGACGCCAATCGATGTTGTTGGAAGTCCCTCGTGCGAACTTGGCAGCACAGGCAGCCCTGTAGTTGCTTCGGCGATTACCACTAACGGGTCCAACGAGCTAATCGTTGGGATCTTCGACGCAGCGGGAGCGGGACAGCAGTTATCGTTGCCCGGTACAGGCAGCGATTTGGGACCTGTCGTCAGCGAGTCGAACACGAACCAGGGTCCCGCCAACTTCACCGCTTTCGCGAATACGCTGGAAGTCGGGATGGGCGCCCCGTGCGATGGCTTCAACGACGGCGAGTGCGGTCCGGCGGGTTCATATGGACCGTTTAGCGCGACGCAGCAGGCTTCGGGCGAAGGTCTCGGCTTGGCCTTAGCCTTGATCCCAGGCATGTGAACGGAGGCTCGCTTCGGGCCGACCGAAACGAGCCGAATCAAGACAACGAAGCGCGGCCTGCTATCCGATAATCGGATAGCAGGCCGCGTCGCTTCTTGGCGCGCCGCGCCGCATCAGCGCGTCGTATCCCATGGCAACTCTTTCCTTAGCTGCGAATAGAGGGGTGTCTCGCTAGGCGCACGCGCCCCCGCGAAGCCAATCAGCAGCAGACGAGATGTTAAACTTCGGGGCGCGCGGTTGCGGCGCCGTACGAACGACTATCGTCCCATTCCGCCGGAGAGGCGCTGATGAGTCTGCGCGAGCAGGCTCTGCAGCTCGGGATTCTGAACGTCCTGGCTGTAGATCTCCAAAAATTTCGCCCCGGCGGCGATACCACGATCGATAGCGGCTTTGAGCGTCGGCCCTGGCGGGCAGGGCTGAACCTTGTGAGTCATGCGGCACATCGGATCGTCGCTCGCATTCCACAGCATCTGATAACCGGTGGTTACGCGCCCGCTTACGTTTTGCACTTCCGGCCAGATAAAAAAGTCTGACAGGGCGTTATTCTGCACCACGAATTGACCGTCGTAACTGTTGATCCCTTCACGAATCAAAGCCACCGATTCGTTGCCGCCCTCGCCGCCTGCGCCACGCCGTCTCCCGCGCCGCATGAAGCGCGCAGCAGGTTCGGCAGAACTATCAAGAACCGGCAAAGCCGTCGGGCCGGTCATAATCGAGATCTTCTTGTGAGGAAAGGATTGCGAAAAAGCGTCAGCGATTTGCTTCCATCCGCGAATCAGATTTTCCGGCGAATAACCGACCCGCTGCCACTCGGCCAGATCGTCAGAGGTGGTGCAGCTCTGCCCCTTGCGCTCGATGGTTTTGCCTCTCTCGCGCGGTAAATTGGTCTCGCCCGTACCGCTGTTCACGCCCGTGATTTTGATCAGCACCACGGCGGGATCGGGATCGTATCGGAGCCCCATCTGATGGACGAAGGCCCCCCATTTTGCCAAGTAGACCGGATCCCACGGCACCGGCAGGCGCTGCTCGCTGCACAGCGGCGGTCCCCATATTTTGGTCCAGCGGAACATGAACGGCTTTGCGCCTGCGGTATAGACCCACGCCGGCGTGTTGTAGCCAGCCGCAACCGTGATCGAGACTTTCTTTCCGTGGGAGCGCGCACGGGCAATATCGCGGTCTATCGGCTCCCAGTTGAAGTGCCCTTCGCTCGGTTCGAGCTTGTCCCACCAGAACCTGAGCGTAAGGCCGTCCACGTATGGACTGGCAAGCACCTTTTCATCGAAGCGGCCCAACGCGTACACGCCGCCTACAGGAGGATACGAACCAGCCCACACCGGCCGATAAGCAGCCGTTTCGGCGCTGATTATACACACGGCCATCAGGCCGACCACGAATCGCTTAGGCGCGCGCATATATCCTTTTCTCTTTTGATTAAGCTTAAGGCTGTCTAAATATTAGACCCTCGCACAGACGCACGGGCAAGCGATTTAGAACCATAGCTGCAGCGTAACGTAACGCCATTTACGACGGTCGCTTTTGCCGTCATCACATTTACGAACGACCGGGCACTCGGTTGCTTTGGACTTGTGCGCTCGCTAACTATTTATCGTCAATGAAGGGTGCACGATGGCGAACTGCCGTCGTCGTGGCGGCCGTGGCCGGATGCAATCAGGCGCGAAACAACCAGTCATAATCTTTGTGCACCTGCCAAAATGCGGTGGTACCACATTATTCAGACTCGTCGAATGGGAATACAGCCCGACGCAGGTTTTCTTCGTCGACGGGCGCTTCTACCGATGGTCGTATAACAGGTTAATCCATTCGCGCGCCGACAAACTCGCCAATATGCAGGTGTTCCAGGGGCATATGCCTTTTGGCCTGCACAAGCTGCTCGACGCTCCGGCTACCTACATGACGATGCTGCGAGAGCCGGTCGACCGCGTGATCTCTGAATATTACTACCGAATAAATCGTCTCCAACATCCATATGAGGATCGCTGGATGAAGAAACTGAGCCTCGAGGAGTACGTTCGAACCACACCGCAGCACAATATTCAAACCAAGCTTTTAGCAGGACGGCACTCAGGCTATGACTTCCTCGCCGGCGATTGCACCGAGGAGACCCTGGCAGTAGCGAAGGAGAATCTGGCGCAACAGTTCAGCCTGATCGGCTTAACTGAGCGCTTCGAGGAGTCGCTGGCACTCGCCAAGCTCGCCTTCGGATGGAAGATTGAGCATTTCGCGGATTTCAATATCACCGGTAAACGCCCCGCCAAGAGCAGCGTGGCGCCGGCGATCCGCGATCTGATCAGCGAGTTTTACCAGTATGACGTGGCGCTCTATGAACACGTGGTAGGACTTTTCAACCAAGCAGTCGCGCGGCGCCAAGAGCAGATCAGCGCGGAGCTGGCGGCCGTCCGACAGGCGCGGAGCCACGGAACCTTAGATTCGCTCGGCTACAGAGTTGGGTCGTCGGCACGTCACTGGATTAGCCGGCTGCACTCCGCGATGTTGATCATGTAGCGCGACCACGGAGCTCAGTGCCCGGACACGACCATAACGACAGTCGATGACTAATTGTAGCAAAGACGACGTAATAATTTTCCTTCATCTGCCGAAATGCGGCGGCACCACGCTCAATCGGCTGATCGAGTGGGAGTACAATCCGCTCGAGGTTTTTTCTGTCGACCCCAGCTTCTTTCGATGGTCCTACTGGCGTTTGGCCAAGACCCCAATCGAGCGTCTGAAGCGAATCCGCGTATTCAAGGGGCACATGCCGTTCGGACTGCATCAGCGCTTGTCGCGCCCGGCGACGTATATCACCGTGCTGCGTGAACCGATCGATCGCGCGATCTCCTCTTACTATTACGCACAATCATACAAGCTCGATCCGCAGCATCGGATCGCTTCCAAGCTGTCGCTGGAAGAGTACATCCGCACCACGCCGAAAGAGAACGTACAGACCAAGCTGCTCGCGGGGTATACTAACGGTTACGATTTTCTAAGCGGCGAATGCACGCCGGCGATGCTCGAGACTGCCAAACGAAATCTCTCGGAATCGTTCAGTCTGATCGGCCTGACCGAGCGCTTCGACGAATCGCTGGTGTTGGCGAAAATCATGTTCGGTTGGCAGATTCGTCAGTACGCGAACTTCAACGTCACGCGTAGCCGGCCCAAGAAGGACGCCGTGCCCGCCGGGGTGCGTGAACTGGTCGCGGAACGTTACCGCTTCGACGTGATGCTCTACGAATACGCGGAGCAGCTATTCAATCAAACGCTCGACAAATACGCCGACCGGATGCCCGCGGAACTCGATTCGATTCGCAATGCGAAAACCATGAGCGAAGGGCAAGCGCTCTTTTATCGCGTCGCGTCGGGCGCGCGTAAGGCGATCAGCCGCGCGAACTCAGCTTTGCTGACCATCTGAGCCGCCGGCGGTTTAGCGGCTGTCGGCTATCGGGGTTTCGGGCTCAGTGCCGCCGCGTTCGGCGCGATGAGGGCGAAGCGATCAGCCAGAGCGGCTAATTCAACCGTGTGCAGCGTCTCTGCCGATACTACACCGCCGCGCCCGTCGGGCAGATCGCGCGTTCCGCACGCCGATGCCACTACCACCGCGCCGTAGCCGCGATCGAGCGCCGCGCGCACGGTGGAACTAACGCACATGTGGGTCATGAATCCGCCAACCACTATCTGCTTTGCGCCGCTGCTTTTGAGCACCGCGTCGAGCTCGGTGCCGGTGAACGCATTGGGCAATCCTTTTGTCAGCACCGTCTCCGGTCCTTGCGGCGTGACGGGGTCGGCTAATCGAAAGCCCGCGCCAGCCGGATCGAATATGCCGCCGGCGCGTCCCTGATGTTGAATGTGAATCACGGGACGGCCCGCATCCCGCGCCAGGCGCAGTAAAGACGCGGCTTCCGCCAGCGCGGCTTTTGCTCCTGGCAGCGGCAAAAGCCCGTCGAGGTACTCCATCTGCATATCGATCAACACCACCGAAACGGAATCGAGCGGTGGCAGCGACGTATTCACTCCGGCCATCTCAAACAAAGTCTTCGGCTGAGTCACGAGCGGGCTCCTTCAGTATTTTCTCTCTAACTCCTGACACGAACTCGCTTTCAATGCGAGATCTGATGCGTATATTCGATTTGGCGTTTGCGAACGCGAAAGCAGCTCGCTTTGAGAGGTTTGCGATGAAGATGTGGCCTAACATCCGACGTGAACATGTTCTCGCAATCATGATGTTCATCGCCACGATTGTCGGCACGCCCCGGTTGGCCGCCGCAAAAGGAGCGCGTCCTCCATTGCTGGCGGTTCAAGTGGTTCATGTGCCAGATCCGATGACGGCTTTCGGCAAGGCGTACGTTGTGTATGAGCTGGCGCTGACCAGCTACGATTCAAGCGCGATCGATCTAACTAGTCTGCGGGTCAGCG
>DATJOQ010000288.1:0-2105 GCA_035506935.1 Binataceae bacterium (SeqCode)
GATCCCCAAGAGGGGCAGAACGGACGCCGAGAATCGCGATCAGGCTTATGTGCCGCGAACTCTCAGTTTACTTCGACGCGGTGCGGCGGCGGAAGGAGACCAGGTATGCCGCGGAGCGGAATGCGATCATCGGATCTTGTGGTTCGATTCCGGCCGGCAATCCAGTTGGGTTGAATAGCAACTCCGCCGCCTTGGCCTCGCCGTTCGGAACCACGCTTTTGATTTCGAGGGTTCCGAGCTCCACCTTCCGGCGCGACTCCGGCCATGTGATCGACGGATTGTTCAGATCGTCGCCTTGCTCGGCGATCTCCAGCATCAGCTTGAACGTCACCGGACTGTGCGCGAGGCGCGCGCCGATCTCGTCGAAGAGATAATTCGGCCCCTGGGAGGCGATTTGCTCCTTCGCGGGCGATTGGTCTCCAGCGGCCGGACGAATCTGATACCGGCCGTAAGTAACCGTGTCTTCGGCATTGGTGAACTTGAAGGTGTTCACCCCAAAGAACGAAATGGTTGCGAAGCTGACTGGAGGCGGCGGCAGCGCCTCGAAGAATTTCTTCGCGTTCGGATGCGAACCAAAAAAATTGTCGAGTGGAGTCGGCTTCTGCGCATTCGGGCCGCTCGCCGCGAGCGCCTGGACCAACTCGTAGAATTCATCGACGGTTGCGGTCGGAAAGCCGTTGGCCGAATGCCCGATAATGTCGGTTTCTGAGCCGTCGGCCAGTTGCATCCTGATCGCCATCCCGCGCGGCGTCGCGCCCGGGTCGGTATCGGGAATATTCGCTATACCAGCGAAGTCTGAAACTCGAATCGTGGCCGCTACGCGGCTCTCCGGCTGCAGATGAGGCGCCTTGCAGACGAGCGCCGCCGCTTCGCAGGCCTTGAACGAGCCTTCGAGCACGATTCCCTTGGCGTGCACCGCGCGGACTCCGGGCGTCTGCTTGCCGAAAACTGCGTTGAGCCCATCTACAATTTGTTCCGGTGTCGCCATCGATTTTCGCTCCGCTCGTTGGGGCGGCGTATGCGCCGCGCTGATTAGATAGCCGCTTTCGCGTGCGCGTTATCGCGATTCTGCCACGTACGAAGATTTATCGACACGCTTTTCGTCACGCCTGGCGGCGTTTTGCTATCGAGGGATCTCAGGCTAGGCTCTTCGCATGAGCGATATCAGCGCGCGCGTCGCAAAATGGAAGTCCGCGTGGGAGAGCCGCGCTCCGGAACGCGTGGCTGCGATGTACCTGCCGGTGGGGACGCATCAGAGCGCCAAGGTCGAGCAGCTCTATCCCGAACTCGGGCGCGGCATGCTGCGCGGTCGCCAGGAGATCGCCGAGTATGCGCGGCGCGCCTTCGCGCGCTTCACGCATCTCAATTTCGAAATCCTGACGACGACCGAAGAGGGTGAGCGCTCGGCGGTAGAGTATCGACGCCACTCGAATCTTGACGAAGCCAAGCCTGCGTATGTTCTCGAACTGATCGACTTCTCTAACGGCCTGATTCAGTCGTGCCGCGTCTTTAATTTCTAGGGACTACGTTGCACGAGCCTGCAGTCACCGCGCTTCGTTCTGATTTCCCTTCCCAGTGCGGGAAGGGAAGTTGCTTGACCCGGTGCCTGAGATGATTTCGCACCTGGTGCGAAGTGCGCGACGTTCGGGAGTCAATTTCAGCAGCGACGTCGCACCGAGTCGCGTCGGAAACTTATGAAACTGGCGGCGCGACTTTTTGGGCGGAGCTATCGATTTCGCAGCGTCAAGGATGTTCTGGCGCGGGCGAACGAGGCGCGCTCTGGTGACGAGCTGGCCGGAATCGCCGCGGCGTCGGAGCGCGAGCGAATCGCGGCCAAGATGGTGCTTGCGGAGCTCACACTCAATGACTTGCGCGAACATCCGGTCGTGCCGTTCGAGCGCGACGAGGTTACGCGCGTGATCGAAGAGGACCTCGACTTTGTCGAGTTCTCGAAGCATCGGCACAAGACGGTTGGCGAGTTTCGCGAGTGGCTGCTCTCCGACGAGACTACGAGCGCCGAGATGGCGGGCGCCGGCCGCGGGATCACGGCTGAGATCGCGGCGGCCGTTGCCAAGCTGTGCACGAATCTCGATCTGATCACGCTC
>DATJOQ010000289.1:0-3945 GCA_035506935.1 Binataceae bacterium (SeqCode)
GATGCGAACGCGGCCGAGAATCTGCTGCGCTATCTCGAAGAGCAGCTTGCCGCCACAAAACGAATTCCGAGCGATGAAGATATTCTGATTGAAACTTGCCACGACGAGCTTGGCGACCGGCGCGTCTGCGTGCTGACGCCGTTTGGCAGCCGCGTACACGCGCCTTGGTGCATGGCCGTGACCGCAAAGATTCGGGGCGTGCGCGGAATCGATGTGGAAGCGATGTGGTCGGACGATGGATTCGTGATTCGATTGCCCGACAGCGACGAGCCCGTTCCCATGGATGCGCTGCTGCCCGCGCCGGACGAGTTCAAGGAACTGGTGTTGCGGGAGTTGGGCTCGACCGCTCTTTTCGCCGCGCGATTTCGCGAAGCGGCAGCCCGCGCGCTGCTTTTGCCGAAGCGCCGGCCCGGCATGCGGACGCCGTTGTGGCAGCAGCGAAAGCGCTCGACGGATTTGCTGGCGGTCGCGTCGCGTTATCCGTCGTTTCCCATCGTGCTCGAGACGTACCGCGAATGTATCCGCGATTCTTTCGATCTGCCCGCCGTGGCCGATCTGCTCGCGAGAGTGCAGAGCGGGGCGATTCGCGTGACGAGCATCGAGTCGACGAAGCCTTCACCTTTTGCCGCTTCCCTGCTCTTCTTTTACGTCGCGAACTATATTTACGATGGCGACGCTCCGCTTGCCGAGCGCCGCGCCCAGGCGCTTTCGATCGACCAATCGCAATTGCAACAGCTGCTCGGCGACGCCGATCTTCGCGAACTTTTGGACCAATCCGCGCTCGACGGGACCGAGAGACGGCTTCAGGCCCTCGATCCTGAGTTTCAGGCTCGCCACGCCGATGGCGTTCACGACCTGCTGCTCCGGCTCGGCGATCTTTCGAGCGAAGAAATTGCGGCGCGCTGCGCCAATGCCGAAATTGCCGCGACCGTGAATGAATTGATTGACGCGCGGCGGGCCGCGGAGATTGAGATAGCCGGAGAATCGCGCTACATCGCGGCAGAGTACGCCGCGCGGTATCGCGATGCGCTTGGTGTTTCGCTGCCGCGCGGCCTGGCCGATGCGTTTCTCGAGCCGACGGTCGATCCACTGCGCGACATCGTGCACCGCTACGCGCGGACGCATGGACCGTTCACGACAGCGGATATTGCCGCGCGGTACGATCAGCGAGCAGATGCGATCGAGCCGATTTTGCGAAGCCTGCATGGCGGCGGCAAGTTGCTCGAAGGCGAGTTTCGGCCGAACGGCCTCCACTGGGAATGGTGCGGCCCCGAGGTGCTGCAGCAGATCCGGCGGAAAAGTCTTGCGCGCCTGCGCCGCGAGGTCGAGCCGGTCGAGCCGCGAACCTTCGCTCGATTTGCGGCGCGCTGGCAGGGCATTACCGTGCCGCGGCGCGGGCTCAATGCGCTTCTCGACGGCATCGAGATGCTGCAAGGGGCGGCCGTCCCGGTGTCGGAACTGGAGCGCGACATCCTTCCCGCGCGGATCAGGGATTATCGGCCGGGCGATCTCGATACGCTCATGGCGACGGGCGAACTCGTGTGGGCCGGCGTGGAGAGAATCGGCGAGCGGGACGGATTGGTCGCGCTGTATCTTTCGAAATCGCAGCCGCTGTTGTTTCCTCCACGCGATTTACGGCCGAGCGATGAGGCCCCTTCGGAACGCGCGCAGCGGATTGTCGAATTCCTCGATCACAAGGGCGCGTCATTTTTCGCGGACATCCATGAAGCATGCGGCGGCGGGTATCCCGGCGAAACGCTCGATGCACTGTGGGAACTGGTGTGGTCGAGCCGCGTGACGAACGATGCGTATCATCCGCTGCGCCACTGGCTACGGCCGCCGGAGGCGAGCCGCAGCCGGTCGAGTCTTTCCGAAGGGCAGCCCGGGTCACCCGACATCTTGCGGCACGCGCGGTCGCGGATCGCGTCGAGCGGTCCTGCGCAGGGCCGGTGGTCGCTGATTCAGAGCCGCATTTCTGGTGCGTTGACGGCCACGGAGTGGAGCGCAAACATCTCTCGGCAATTGTTGGCGCGCTATGGCGTCGTGATGCGGGAGACCGCCATCGCCGAGGCGATTCCCGGAGGATATCCAACAATTTATCCTGCGCTCAGGACGCTGGAGGAAAGCGGGAGAATCCGCAGGGGCATGTTTGTGGCGGGAGTGGGCGTCGCGCAATTTGCGATACCCGCGGCGGTGGACATGTTGCGCAGCTTGCGAACGGAACCCTCGCCGCCCGAAGTGGTTTATCTTGCCGCCACCGATCCTGCGAACCCTTTTGGGACGCTGCTGCCGTGGCCGCGCGCGGCGAACGACTCTCCCGAATCTGCGGGACATCACGGCATGGTGCGCGTGAGTAGCGCGGGAGTGATACTCGTGAATGGGACTCTCGCCGCATTTCTGCGCCGACGGAATCCGTCGCTGCGCGTGTTCCTTCCCGAGGAGGAGCCGGAGCGATCGGCGTACGCGCGACAGCTGGCGAGAAAATTGGCGGAGCTCGCAATTCGGCGGCAGACTCCGCGCTCAGGACTGTTGATCGGCGCGATCAATGACGCCGCCGCTCGCGATCACTTTCTTGCCGGGTTTCTCACGGATGCGGGATTTGTCGACAGCGCGTTGGGATTCCAGATGCGCGGCGTGACGGCAATCAGTGCGGCGGATCAGGACGATCTTACCGATGGCGACGAACGGTCTGATGCTTCGGAAATTGCCTGAATCACCGAAATAGGAGAGCGGGGCGATTGCGCGATCGGTTGATCAGATTCGAGCTCCCCGACCTGAACGATACGCTCGATCACCTTCGCGAGCAGATTGACGCGAGGGCTTTTGGAAGATATGGCTAAGCCATCGGGGCTCGTAGTATAAAAGTTGCGTCCCGTCCGGGATCTATACCGCGAGATGCAAGCCGCCCACACTGCACCGTCTAACTTGGGACCGCTGTCACGCTACGCACTGGCGATCGCGCTTACATCGATCGCGCTGTGGCTGTCGGTCGTTCTGCAGGCTCCATTCGACAACCCTTTCTGGTTCCTCTTCGCACTAGCGGTGATCGCCAGCACGTGGTACGGCGGGAAGGGCCCTGGATGGATGGCGGTTGCCATCAGCTCGGTGGCCGCCCTCTATTTCTTCATTCCGCCATACCATGCATGGAATGTCAGCCGTCGCGATCTTCCGTTTTTCGCGACGTTCGTCGGCTGCCAAGTAATCGCGAACTGGCTGATTTCGTGGCGCAGACAGACGGAAGAGTCCCTCAAGCGAGCCCGCGACGAGCTTGAAATCAGGGTCGGCGAGCGCACGGTTGAGCTGAAGGGTGCGAACGAGGCGCTTCTCAACCAGATGGAGGAGCAGAAGCGCACCGAAGAGGCTCTGCAAGTAGCGCGCGCGGAACTCGCTCGCGTGGCTCGAATCACCACAATCGGCGAACTGACGGCGTCCATCGCGCACGAGGTGAATCAGCCGCTTGCCGCGGTGGTAGCCAACGCGGACGCTTGCGTGGCCTGGCTGTCGCATCAGAATCCAAATCTTGGCGAGGCGCGGGCGGCAGCGGAGCGCGCCACGCAGGGCGCGACGCGCGCGTCCGAGGTAATCGTCCGCATTCGCTCGCTGATCAATAAGGCGACTCCCGAAAAAGCGCGAGTTCAAGTGAATGAAATCATCGGAGAAACCGTCGCTCTGGCCGAGGGGCAGGCGTCGCGGAATGGAGTCTCACTCGTGATGGAGCTCAATCCGGACTTGCCTCCCGTGCTTGGCGATAGCATTCAATTGCAGCAAGTCATTTTGAATTTGCTGATGAATGGAATTGAGGCGATGACGAACGTTGCCGACAACCCGCGACGACTGGTAATCCGGTCACGAATGGCGGCTCCAGGGCAGGTTGGCGTTTCCGTTCAGGACTCCGGAATCGGAGTGAGCCCCGAATCCATGCCCCGGCTTTTCGAGCCGTTCTTT
>DATJOQ010000290.1:0-4273 GCA_035506935.1 Binataceae bacterium (SeqCode)
CCGCACGCCGATGGCTTGAGCTGGATGCAGGCGCATCACGACAACAGCCTGGCGACAATTCTGAAAGGCGACGCTTCGTACCCATATGCGAGCGGCAAGGTTTTCCCCGGCCTGGCGTGGGCTTGCACGCGTCGGGCGTGGGACGAAGTCGGCGGTTTGATCTACTTTGCGGTGTGGGGCGGCGCCGACTGGCACATGGCGCATGCCCTGATCGAGCAGCCGGATTCGATGATGCGCAAGGATCTGCATCCGAATTACAAGCAGATGGTGAACGCTTGGCTGGAGAAATGCCGGCGACATATCCGCCGCAATGTCGGCGTGATGGAGGGATCGATCTTTCATTCATGGCACGGGCGCAAGCTCGCGCGTGGCTACAACGCCAAGCACGCGCTGCTGGCGAGGATCGGATTCGATCCGCTCCGCCACCTCAAGCGCGATTACCAGGGTCTCTACCAGCTTCATGACGACGGCAGCGACGCGTACGTCCAGCTGCGCGACACGATGAGATTGATCGCTAGAGAACGAAACGAAGATTCAATCGACACGGATATCGGAATGACTCAGGGACATTAGGATGAAAGGAATACACGCACATCCAAGCCGCAAGCTCGGCCGAAAGCCTTATCGGCACGATCCGCGCAATCTGCAATTTGCCAAATACCTGATTCCAGAAAAGCTGCCGGCGCCACAGCCGCATACCGACTGGAGCGGAAAGGTGCGCAACCCGATCGGGATGCATCTGAACGACACGATCGGCGACTGCACCTGCGCGGCGGTCGCCAACGCGATCGAGCTGGTGAGTGCGAATACCGGCAATCAGGTGAGCATCCCGGACGCTCAGGTCTTGCAGATGTACGAAGTAATTGGTGGATACGTGCCGGGAAATCCGTCCACCGACAACGGCGCGCTTATCAGCGACGCGCTCAAGTATTGGCAGAAGAGCGGACTCAAGGACTCGGTCGGCGCGAATCACAAGCTCGGAGCGTACCTTCAAATCGATCCTGCCAACCTCGCGCATCGCGAGCTCGCGGTGCAGCTCTTCGGCTGGGTGAATCTAGGTATCGCGCTGCCGGCGACGGCGCAGAATCAGGACCTTCTCTGGCAATGTGCCGACAGCCTGGCCTCATCCGACGGCGCGCCGGGGAGTTGGGGCGGTCACAGTGTGATTCAGAATGACTATTCGCCGACCGGTCGCGGCGTGATGACGTGGAATATCAAGCTATGGGGAATGTCGGTCAACTTCGATCGCGACTACGTCGACGAGGCGTGGACCGGCATCTCGGAGGACTGGGTGCATAATATCGGTCTCGCGCCCAGCGGCTTCGACATGCAGCAGTTGCTCGCCGATCTGCAAGCGCTCAAGTGATCATAGTTCAGTAGCGATCCTATATTGACTGCGTATTCAACGGATTAGCATTGCGATATTGTTTTCCTGGTCCGGACGCGTAAAAACAATCACGCCCGGTGAAGGACACGCGTGCGTAGGATTTCGCACGCGTGTGAGTATCGCGATGATCAACTACGAAGAATTCGATAGCGCGATCGGTCTAAATTGGTATGAGATCGATCCCGATGTCCAACAGGTCATGCGCCGGATGCTCGACCCCGTCGATCTCGAATGGTGCGAACCGGAGTTGATCAAATTCGGCGCGCTGTGCGGCGGAGCGATCGCGTCGCGCGCCGAGACCACCGACAAGCATCCGCCCGAGCTGACCAAGTTTGATCGATGGGGTGAGGCGGTCGACCGAGTCGTGCATCATCCTACCGCGATCGCCACCAAGCGCGATTTGTGGGAATCGGGGATGAGCGGTCCGCGGTTGCGCAAGGAAGCGGCGCGGCGCGGACGGCGCTATCCGGCCGCGATGGCGACCGCGCTCGACTACATGGTGTCGCAGGCCGAGATCGCGATGCTGTGCGCGACCGGGATGACCAGTGGCGTGATCGCGCTGGTGCAGCGCTACGCTCCGGACGAAATCAAAGAGGGCCTGCTTTCGCATCTGACCGCCGACAGCTTCGACGACGCCTGGGACGGCGCGATGTTCATGACCGAGCGCACCGGCGGCTCCGACCTTTCGACCATCGCAACCAGCGCGCGTGAGGACGGCGGGCGATGGATCCTCAACGGCGCCAAGTGGTTTTGCTCCAATATCGACGCCGGCGTGATCGTGACCCTGGCGCGGCCCGAAGGGGCCGCCGAAGGGCTCAAGGGAATCGCGCTGTTCGTCGTGCCCAAGGTGCGCGCCGACGGCTCGCGCAACGGTATCGAGATCCGCCGCCTGAAAAACAAGCTGGGTACGCGCGCGGTACCCACCGCTGAAGCCGATTTCGTCAACGCCGAAGCTTATCTGCTCTCGGGCGGCGCCAAGGCCAGCGACGGACGCGGCCTCAACCGCATGATGGAGATGGTGAACGGATCGCGCCTGGGCGTGGCCGCGATGGGACTTGGGATCATGCGCCGCTCGTTCCTGGAAGCAGCGATTTTCGCGGCGCATCGCCAGGCCAAAGGCAGGCTGCTGCAGGATCTGCCGATGATGCGCGAGACCCTGGTGGGAATGCTGGTTGAGCTCGAGGCCGCGGCGGCGCTGGTGTTTGCGGTCACCGATGGCGGCGCGATATCGCGCCTGCTCGCGCCGCTGGCGAAGATGCGCGTGACGCGGCGCGGTATCGAGCTCGCTTCGCAGGCGCTCGAGATTCACGGCGGCAACGGTTATATCGAGGATTGGCCCACCGCTCGCCAGTTGCGCGACGCTCAGTGCAATACCATCTGGGAAGGCACCGAGAATATCATCTGTCTGGATATCCTGCGCGCGTTGCGCGACGAGCAGGTGCTGGAAGCGGTGTTTGCCTCGCTGCAAGCACGCATCGACGGAGTTGGCGCGGAGCTCGCGCCCATCCGCGAGACTGTAACGCAATCCTGGCGCGAGGTTCGCGACGCGCTGTCGATACTTTCGCGCGCGGACCGCGATCTGGCGCAGATGAACGCGCGCCGCTTCTGCGGCTATATGGCCGACGTCGCCCAGGCGTCGCTGTTGCTCGAAGCTGCCCAGTGGGAGCTCAGCGATAGCGGCAACGCGCGCAAGGCGGTAGTCGCGCGGCTGTTCGCAGAAGAACACCTCAGCGCGACGCGCGGCCGACCTATCGTATCCAGCGATCGCACGCGGCTCGATCTGTTTGTGCCGCTAACGCGCTACGGATTTATCGAACCGTCGCAGGCCAGCGGCTTATTGCGGCGCGGCTAACGCTCCCAGAGTCGCGCGGCAAGGGGCGTCACTTAAGCTTTTTCATGTACGCGACCAGACCTTTCACCTGGTCGTCGGTCAGATCGCTGAAGGGTGGCATCGTGGGCGACAGCCCCACCGCCGGACCGCCCTCCTTGGTTGCCTTCGCGATCCAGGCGTCGGACTTGCCCGGCAGCGCCTTGGCGAAAGGCGCCGCGGGCGGACTCAGCGCCGCGCCGGCGGGTCCGTCTCCGTTACCACCGGCGCCGTGGCATGAGGCGCACTTGTCGTCGTAAACCGATTTCGCGTCCTGGGCCCAGGCGCGGCTCGCGATCGTCGTCGCGAGTATCAGGCCCGCTGTGAGCAGAAACCGCTTGCTGGTCAACTTTCTCGTTAACCTGTTGATCATCGGGTCCCCCTTCGATGTTCGCCGCAATCAGTATGAGATTAGCGCCAGCCCGGCAGTCGATCGCGAACAGCTTCTCCAGCAAGCAAGGTTCAAGCTTTATATTATTTGCTTCGGCTGGATATCGTCAGCGCGCAAGCGGGAACTCGGCTAGCTGGCCTGGTCTTCACGCGATTTCCGGCGCGTGGGGACGATTTCGAGCGTCAGCTTTTCCGTGCCGCGAATGATCGTAACCGACGAACGCACACCGATGTGCTCGTCAGACAAGATTCGCAGCAGGGTATCGATCGTGGTAATCGACTGTGAACCGTAAGCAATCAGGATGTCATTCGGCTTGAGCCCAGCGCGCTCGGCCGGACTATCCGCCTCGACCGAAGCCACTGCGACCGCGCTTTCGGCGGGCAAGCGATAGAAACGCACCATCCGGCGCGGGAGCCGGATATTGGTTCCCGCCATACCGATATAGGCGCGCACGATCCTGCCGTCGCGGATCAGGCGGCCGGCCACGAACTTAGCGGTGTCGATCGCGATCGCGAAGCACACACCTTGAGCGGGAAGAATCACCGCAGTGTTGACCCCGATCACCTGCCCGCGGCTGTCTACCAGCGGGCCGCCGGAATTCCCGGGATTCAGCGCAGCGTCGGTCTGA
>DATJOQ010000291.1:0-3042 GCA_035506935.1 Binataceae bacterium (SeqCode)
TGCGTCAAATTGCCGAAGGAAACGCCAATAAGGAAATCGCCAGGAAGCTATCGTTGAGCGAGGAGACCGTCAAGGGACAGGTGCGGAATATTCTATCCAAATTGGGTGCCAAGGACCGCACTCACGCCGCCATGATCGGCTTGAAACGCGGGATCATAGAGTTCTGATTGATTGCGAGAACGGATCAAGAATTCCGCCCGGCCTGACTGCGTCTCCATCGGCCCGGACGCTCACCTACCATCTTATGGAAGACGTTGCTAAAGTGCGATTGGCTCACAAAGCCGCACTCTGCGGCGATCTGGCCTAAGGGATCATCCGATATCAGCAGGAGTCGTTGGGTACGTTCCACGCGCCGGCGCATCAGGTACTGGTGCGGCGTACAGCCAAAATGGTCCTTGATGACGCGTCTTATCCGGCACGAACTAAATCCCATGATCGCTGCCAGATCGGCCGTTCGGATAGCGCTGCGCATGTTGGCGGCAATATGCGCCTGAATGCAGCGCACCTGCCACGGCGCCGTGGGGCTGCACTTAGTCACCGTCCGCGCAATAGGCGTTGCCGGAGCCTGACCGCAGGAGAGGGATCCTCGATCCTCCGGCGTTCGTTCCCCCGATGCGGCAGGCGCCACGGGCAATGCAGAGACCGCCCCATGGAGCGACGCGGGAGCCGTAGGCGCCACCGCAAGCTGTTGCTCGAGTATTGCCTGTGCATCAGGATTCATGACTGATCTCCAACTGTCCATGAGTTCATCGGGCTCTTAGCGACTCTTAAACCTTCCTCAATTTTTATCGTTCACTGCCTGACTCATCCTAAGAGATGCGGGCGGCCTGTCGTTTCAGATCGTCCACTTGCGCTTGCAGCGGCCCCGAGGTCCGTGCGCGCAGTGGTGTTGGCGAGCGGCGCGTCGCCTGAATGCATGCTAGCCGTTGGCTACTCGCCAATGGCTCACCGAATAGCTCACGCGTGGGATGACCGCTGCGCCTTGACGAGCCAACCCTTTCCAGTACCTATCGCGGTTATTGTGAGCCGGCCGTGAGCTAGGCCAGCGTTCTATATGCCTTGGAAGCACTTGCTGCCTCTCGGCGAGCTGATCAAGGATGCCTTTACCTGCAATCGCGTCGACGGGATTTGAGCCACTGAAGGTGATCTCATTATTTATGGCCACTAACTCTTAAAGGAGCAATGAAATGCTCGTATCCATCCGCAACCCAGTAAACGATCCATACGCCGACTCGTCATCCGCAGATGACGACACCGGGTCTCACAAGACAATAGTCCTTCTCTCAGAGTTGCTCGGGCGATCACTCGACCTGCGCGACTTGTACAAGAACGCGCGCTGGCAGACATCCGAGATTCAATTCCGCCGCTTGCACCAACTGTTTGATCGCCATTACAAGGAACAACTGCACCTCGTCGATGTCCTTACGGACCGAATTCGCACGCTGGGAGGAGCCCGGCAACTATTTGCCAGCAAGTATTTTCAAGGCACTCGGTTTGCCTGCGCGCTGCGAGGTAACAGAGCAGCAAACCGCCTGCTGTCCGAACTCCTCGATGCACATGAGTCGGTAATGAACACGGGCCAACCGTACGGATCCGCTCCCGATGAGCCGTGGGCACGCGACTTCGCAGTCGGTCAGGTCGTACTGACCAACGTTGCGCAACGCTCGAGCATTAGCGATGAGTTGGCGGATAGGGATCCCGGACAAAGAGCAATTAGACAGGCGGGCGCGCAGCTCGAATGAGCACAGAGCAAGAAAGAGCGGGTTACACGAACATTACGGTCGGTTTATTTCGCGTGCGCGATAACGAAGTGCCGTGGTCGCAATACCGGCACAAATGGCTGCCGAACGTGCACGCTCAAATTGACAAGCATTCTGTTAAAGGAGCGAAACCCCGCCACAGACTTCACCCGGAACCAAAGCGAATCGCGGTGGCAACGCCCGTAAACGTCTCCCTTCCGGCCTCTAGGACATCGATGACACCAGTAGGACAGAACGATGAATACTCGATCGACAGAACACGCACCACGCCGATCAGCGCCCATGCCCTCGGGCTTTGAGGCCGCCACCGTCGCGAAAATATCGGCCACGTTGACCGCGCTCTTGGCGGATTTGTTTGCCCTTTACGTCAAGACAAAAAATTTCCACTGGCATGTATCTGGACCACATTTTCGCGATTATCACCTGCTCCTCGATGATCAAAGTGAGCAGATACTCGCCACCACCGATTCCATGGCGGAGCGCGTTCGGAAGATTGGCGGGACGACGCTACGTTCGATCGGCGAAATCGCCCGACGGCAGCGTATCGCAGATAATGACAGCCAAGACCTCACGGCTCCTCATATGCTGGCAGAACTGTGCGAGGACAACTCGCAACTCGCGGTCCGTTTACGAAGCGCCCACGCTCTGTGCGACGAGCATGGCGATGTCGCCTCTGCGAGTCTGATCGAGAATTGGATCGATGAAGCCGAGGGCCGCGTGTGGTTCCTTTTCGAGGCAACGCGTGTCGAGCACGAGGGCTAGACGTGCCTTCGAGGCCGCAACCGGACCGATCTTTCGATTGAATGCTTTATGCGGAACGGTGAGTTCGAGGGGGGATATCCTCCTTGTGGATTACACGGTCCCACCGACTGACGCCGCTTGCCGGATCGCAGGTGTAGCCGTCGCGCAGTTTCTCGTTGAGGGCGTTGAGCGCGCGGGTGTTTTGGCCGCGTGAAGTGTGACAGCGAGAGTCGGCAAGCGGCGTCCGTGATCGGTGCGATCAGCAAATCACCGGTGCCAAAGGAGACATCTCTTAGGCGGCCAGAACGAATGCCCAATGAGGTATCCACATCCAATCGAACGACAAGTTCAATGTAATCAATGAGTTGAGTGAAACGATCGACTGGAGCGAACCGCGGCGAACCGGCGCGGAAAGGGTGTAACCGTCCGCCGAAGGCCGCATTGACGGGCTGATCAGGCTGCGATGCGCAGCTCTGGCATCTTCACGACGAGGTTCCAGGGCAGCAGCGCTTCGATTTTGTTGATGGGGTGGCCGGCGATG
>DATJOQ010000292.1:0-4092 GCA_035506935.1 Binataceae bacterium (SeqCode)
CCAATTAGCCCAGCCGACGCGAAAATCGAACGGCGTTGAAAAGAGCCGAAACGTGGTTAACTTAATTCTGCAATCGCGGCGTAACTGGCCGCGTTAAAATTTAGAGTTTTAGGGAAGAGGCATCCGATGGCCAAAGTTATAGGTATCGACCTGGGAACCACCAACAGCTGCGTGGCGATCATGGAAGGTGGCGACCCGGTCGTTATCGCCAATTCCGAGGGCAGCCGCACCACCCCGTCAGTGGTGGCTTTCACGGAATCCGCCGAGCGGCTGGTGGGCCAGATCGCGAAGCGGCAGGCGATTACCAACCCGACTAATACTGTATTTGCGATAAAGCGATTGATGGGGCGCCGTTACGACGACGCCGAAGTGCAGAAAGCGATCAAGGTTTTGCCGTACAAGGTCGTACGCAACGACGACGGCGCGGCCTGGGTCGAAATCCGGGGCAAGAAGTACAGCCCGGCGGAAATTTCGGCGTTCGTGCTGCAGAAGATGAAGCAGACCGCCGAGGATTATCTCGGCGAGAAGGTCACCGAAGCGGTGATCACGGTTCCGGCCTACTTCAACGATAGCCAGCGTCAGGCGACCAAGGACGCTGGGCGAATCGCGGGCATGAACGTGCTCAGAATTATCAACGAGCCGACCGCGGCCTCGCTCGCCTACGGTCTCGATAAAAAGAAGGACGAGAAGATCGCGGTCTTCGACCTGGGCGGCGGCACTTTCGATATCTCGATTCTCGAGCTCGGCGAAGGCGTGTTCGAGGTCAAGGCCACCAACGGCGATACCTTCCTGGGCGGCGAGGATTTCGACCAACGCGTTATCGATTATCTGGCCGATGAGTTCAGGAAAGACCAGGGAATCGATCTGCGCAACGACCGGATGGCGTTGCAGCGGCTGAAGGAAGCGGCCGAGAAGGCCAAATGCGAGCTGTCACAGGTGATGGAGACCGATATCAACCTGCCGTTTATCACCGCGGATCAGTCCGGTCCCAAGCATCTCAACATGAAGCTGACCCGCGCCAAGCTCGAGGCGCTATGCTCCGATCTGCTGGAGCGGATGGATCAGCCGTGCACGACCGCGCTGCGTGATGCGGGCCTCAAGGCCAGCGATATCAACGAAGTGGTGCTGGTCGGCGGCATGACCCGCATGCCGGCGGTGCAGGAACGCGTGCGCAAGCTGTTTGGCCGCGAAGGACATAAGGGCGTCAATCCAGACGAGGTCGTGGCGGTTGGTGCCGCGATCCAGGCAGGCGTCCTCAAGGGCGAGGTCAAGGACGTACTGCTGCTGGATGTGACGCCGCTGTCGTTGGGAATCGAGACCCTCGGTGGCGTGTTCACCAAGCTGATCGAGAAGAACACCACGATCCCGACGCGCAAGAGCCAGGTCTTCTCGACCGCCCAGGATAATCAGACCGCGGTCACCATCCGCGTGTTCCAGGGCGAGCGCGAGATGGCGGCCGACAACAAGCTGCTCGGCCAATTCGATCTGATTGGCATTCCTCCGGCGCCGCGCGGGATGCCGCAGGTTGAGGTGAGCTTCGATATCGACGCCAACGGTATCGTCAACGTCCACGCGAAGGATCTCGGGACCAACAAGGAGCAGTCGATTAGAATCACCGCTTCTTCCGGTCTGACCGAAGACGAGATCAAGCGGATGGTGTCGGAGGCGCAATCGCACGCCGACGAGGACAAGCGCAAGCGGGCGGAGGTCGAGGCGCGCAACAAGCTCGACAACATGATCTACAGTACCGAGAAGTCGCTGAAGGAATACGGCTCGAGCCTCGACGAAGCTTCGCGGAAAGCGGTCGAGGATGCGATCGCCGAAGCCAAGACCAAGCTCGAGGGCAACAGCGCCGACGAGATGAATCGCGCGGCCGAGAGCCTGGGTGCGGCTTCGCACAAGCTGGCCGAGGCGATGTATAGCAAGGCTCGCCAGGGCCAGGGTGGCCCGGGCACTGAAGGTCAGCCCGAGCAGGGTGCTCCGGGTAACAGCAGCGACGGAGCGCAGGATAAAAAGGAAGACGTGGTTGACGCCGATTTCAAGGAAGTCAAAGACTAGACTGATTATCGGTGTGCGCTCGAATCGTGAAATTAGCAAAGGGCGGCTCGGCCCGTGGGGGGTCGGCCGCCTTAATTTTTGCCTTCCCGCGTCGATGCGGAGAAAGGCTTGGGTCAGTTCAAGAAATAGCGGCGGTTAAGCAGGGGGGCACCTTACTTAACTGTTGCATCTGCGTTACAATCGCGGCGGATGCCTGGCAACAATAAGCGCGACTATTATGAGGCACTCGGGGTAGCCCGCGGCGCCTCGGACGACGAGCTCAAGAAAGCCTACCGGCGACTGGCCGTCCAGTGTCATCCGGATCGCAATCCGGGCGACAAGCAGGCGGAAGAACGCTTCAAGGAAATCAACGAGGCGTACCAGGTTCTCTCCGATCCTGAGAAGCGCGCGCAATATGACCGCTTCGGACACGCTGCCTTTCAGGGTCCGCAGGGAGCCGGCGGTTTCGGCGGTTTCGATTTTTCCCAGGGCTTCGAGGACGTCTTCTCGGATATTTTCGGCGATTTCTTCGGCACCGGACGCGGGCGTTCGCGCTCGCGCACTCGGCGCGGTGACGATCTTCGCTACGATCTCGAGATCGAGTTCGAAGAGGCCGCGCGTGGTACCGAGAAAACCGTCAAGGTCGCGCGGCTGTCGCTGTGCGAGGCGTGCAACGGTACGCGCTCGCGCGACGGCAGCGGCTCACGTACCTGCCCCAACTGTCGCGGTTCCGGCCAGGTCAGAACGCAACAGGGCTTCTTCTCGATCTCGACCACCTGCGGCTCCTGCCGCGGCGAGGGTTCGATCATTTCCGACCCATGCCCCAAGTGCCAAGGACAGGGACGCGTGCGCAAGCTGCAAGCGCTTTCGGTCAAGATCCCGCCCGGGGTGGATAACGGCTCGCGGCTCAAATTGCGCGGCGAAGGCGAAGCTGGATTCGCCAGCGGACCGGCGGGCGATCTCTACGTCGTGGTCCATGTGCGCGAGCATCCGATTTTCACGCGCCAGGACAACGACGTGATTATCGAGGCGCCGGTGAGTTTCCCGCAGGCTGCGCTCGGGGTCGAAATCGAAGTGCCGACGCTCGACGGCAAGGTCAAGCTCAAGCTGCCACCCGGCACTCAATCGGGCAAGGTGTTCAGGCTCAAGGGCAAGGGCTTCGCCGACCTGCATGGCTATGGCCGCGGCGACGAACTGGTGCGCATCGTGGTTGAGACGCCGCGCCGTCTGTCCGCGCGCCAGCGCGAGCTGCTCGAAGAGTTCGCCAAGGTCTCCGGCGAAGACGTAACCCATCCGCTATCGAAGGGTTTCGTCGACAAGATCAAGGAAATGTTCGGCTAGCTGAACACGTCTCGTCTAGCAGTCAGTTCCTGCCCGTCCTCAGACCGCTCATCCATGTCATCCTGAACGACGTGAAGGATCTCGCGCGGTCCTCCGCGCGTGATTATCTCCCGCACGCGGGCCGGCGCGCGGAGGACCGCGCGAGATTCTTCGACTGCGCTCCGGCGATGCCGTCGCTTCGCTCAGAATCACAAAAAAAGATTCTCTTTGACTTTTTATTCCCTCTCCCTGACCAGGGAGAGGGTTAGGTGAGGGTCATCGCTTGTCTCGAAAGAGCCTCTCCGCCGAGCGCGGCGCGCTCGGCTGCCTCTCGCTGATCCGGGAGAGGCAACTGAAAGGACCGCGGTGGGAAGCGACACGTTCTTGATACTGCCCATTTTCTCAGTCGCTGAACTATTCACCTTCCTACTCGGTATCCAGCGGCTTGCATTTCTGGCTAATTGCTGTCGTTTCTCGCCTTCTCCCGCTTGACGAATCGGCGATCGTGCTTACCTTAACAACGTACGACATTGACTAATCGAAAAGTGATAATTCAGGAGGTAAAGTGACTATGGCTCTACTGCGGTTCCGATCGGACATGGGTCCGATGAGCGGTCTGCTCTCGTTGCAGCATGAGCTCGAGCGTTTCCTGCGTAATCCAAACTTCAGTCTCGGACTTTCGGCGTATGGCGATTTTCCCCAGATCAACGTGTTCGCCGACGGCGAGGGCGTGAT
>DATJOQ010000293.1:0-4368 GCA_035506935.1 Binataceae bacterium (SeqCode)
ACCAAAAACCTGGCGCGGGCGCAGACCATGTTCGCGCTGGCCAATCTCTATCAAGTGCGGCGCCAACTGCTCCCGGCCGCTGCAAGGTGCGGCTTGTGACCTCGATCGATCACAGCGCGATCTCCGCCGAGCGACGGTCGCCGAACGATCATCCGTCGAACCGGCGTCGTTTCCGCTAATTGCCACCGACTCGGTGTCAAACAGTTCCTGCATCATGACCTGTGCAGAACTTCCCTGGCGGGAGCGGAGCAGACCTTCGTCCCCGCTTGTCGCTCGCGGCGCGACTGCCTTATGATTGCAGCGATCTGAATTTCACTTTCGCGAGATGACCATGGGCAGCAAGGTAGTGAGCCTGGTGGAGGCGGTGCGGCCGATTAAGGACGGCGCCACGATTGCAATGGCGGGTTTCGGAATCGGCTCCGGACCGATCGCGCTGGTGCATCAGCTTATCCGGCAGCGCACCAAGAACCTCACCGTGCTCGGGATTATCCAGGGCAACGACGTCGATTTGCTGATCGGCGCGGGAGCGGTCAGCCGAGTCGACGCGTCGGGCGTGACGCTGGAAGATTTCGGCCTGGCGCAGAACTTCCGTCGCGCGGCGCAGAACGACGAGATCGTGATCCGCGAGTATTCGGAGGCGTCGATTTACGATCGCTTCCTCGCTGCCAGCGTCGGCCTCACTTTCTGGCCTACGCGCGGGCTGTTCGGCAACGACATCATGAAGGTAAATCCCGATTTGTCGGAGGTGACCTGCCCCTTTACCGGCGAGCGTTACGTGGCGATGCCGGCGGCCTCGCCCGAGTGGACGCTGTTGCACGCGCCCTTCGCCGACGAGAACGGCAACGTCTATCATCCTTACCGGACCGATTTCGCTGGCTTCACTGAGGTGATACTGCGCGCTTCGAAGCAGGTGATCGTGAGCGTCGAGCAGATCGTCGATCGAACCTGGGCGATGAGCCATCATCGCGACACCCTGATAGCCGGATGGAAGACCGTGGCGGTGGTCGAGGTTCCCTTCGGGTCTCATCCGTGCGGACTTGGCACGCTCTACAGCCCCGACGCCGAGCATTTTCGCGAGTACGCGCAGGCGAGCCGCGATCGCGAGAGCTTTCTCAACTATCTCGAAACCTACGTCTACGGCGTGCGTGATCACTGGGGCTACCTTGAGCGCGTGGGCGGGATGCAGCGCCTGATGAAACTGCGCTCGGGTAGCGCGGGAGCGTGACGGCGATGGCTTCGCACGATCATATTGCTTCGCGTAACCGTTACAGCCTCGAAGAGCTGCTCGCGGTCACGCTGGCGCGGGATTTTCACGACCGCGAGCGCGGCTTCACCGGGATGGCGACGGGCGGCCGCACCGGCGTGCTGATCGTCGGGATTCCGCTCGCGGCGATGGCGCTCGCGCGCCGCACTCATGCGCCGAACCTGTCGATGCTCTACACCGGCCACATCATCAATCCCGCGCTGGAAGATATCAAAGGCCTGTTTGAGTCCGGGCCGACGCTGGCGGCCGTGCGATGTGAGGCGCGCCAGAGCAGCGCCGACATTTTCTCGATGGTCGAACGCGGCGAAATCGATTTCGGCTTTTCCTCGGGCGCGCAGGTCGACCAATACGGCAATATCAACACCACAGTGATTGGCAATTATCGCCGACCGTCGCTGAGAATGCTCGGCGCCGTGCTGCTGCCGGAGCATTTCGCGCTATTCGGCCGCGAGTACATTCTGATGGAACATTCGCGCAGGCGTTTCGTCCCCCGCGTCGATTTCATCTCGGGCGCGGGCTATATCGACGGACCGGGCGCGCGCGAAAAAGCCGGCCTTCGCCGCGGCGGGCCGCGCTGGGTGCTGACCGAACTGGGCGTGTTCGATTTCGATCCGGCTACCTGCCGGATGAGGGTGAAGTCGTTGCATCCGGGCCGCACGCTGGCCGAGGTGCGGGATCAGACCGGTTTCGAGCTAATCGTGCCGCCGCAGGTGCCGGAGACGATTCCACCGACCGATGAGGAGCTCGCGCTTTTGCGCCACGAGATCGATCCGCACGGAGTGCTGCTCGGCCGCGCCTAGGCGACTGTGGGCGATGGTCTAGGAAGCTTCGTCGGCGCCGCCGCGTTTCTTGCTGCGGCGAGCGGCGGGTTTCTCGACCTGCGCCAGCATCCGGTCGAGTTTCATGCTGAGATTCACCACCTGGCCGTTCAGATGGTCGAGGCGGGCCTTGAGTTCGCGAATGTCGCGCTTGGATGGAATACTGACGAAGTCGAGCAGGGTTTCGACGTTGCGATCGAACCGGGATTTATTCGCGAGGAAGCGCTCGCCTGCGCGTCCCAGCGCACGGCGCATACCGTCGTTCTTGATCGCTTCACCGAAAAAGGCGGCGAGCCCCTCCTCACTCATCTGGAGCAGCTTCGTCATCAGGTCTTCGGCGTCTCGGCGTGCCATGGGCGAGGGATTATTATAGATCGCAGTCGGGTGCAAATCGGATGCAGAGTATGGCCAAGATAATGAGCCTGGCTTCGGGCTTCGCCTTGATGGGCTACAGCGGCAACCCGGCCAATCTGCTCGCGACGTCGATCGCGATCAACGTGTCGCTGGCGCCGCTGACCGCCGCGATTGCGGCAAAGCGCGGACGCTCGGGATGGCTATGGTGGGTTATCGGGCTGGGCTTCGGAATGTGGGCGCTGGCCTGGAGCTTGATCTTTCTCTCGGCGCGAAACCATGACCAGCCGTCTTCGGCGTCAGATCCCCATCCGCCGCACGCGGCGTGAACTGGTCTGCTTGGCGATATCGATCGTTTTTGATCGCAACCGTACGAAGAGTTGGCTAGGCTCGTGGCGATAGAATTGGAAAACGGGAGGAGGTCGTGAGCGCTACCAAGGTCGAATTCGGGCTGTTCTCGCCTCAAGCCGGGTTGTCGTTTCAAGCTTTATCGACACGTGCCGTGTCGCTGGAGAAGCTTGGTTACCATTCGATGTGGCTGGTCGATCACATGTGGTCGCGCGGATTACCCGACGTCGACCTGCTCGAATGCCTCGCGTTGCTGAGCGCGCTCGCGGCGCGCACGGAAAGATTGCGGCTGGGCGCGCTCGTGCTGTGTCAATCGTTTCGTAACCCGGCGCTGCTGGCGAAATCGCTCACCACGATCGACCACATCAGCAACGGACGGCTTGAGGTCGGGGTGGGTGCGGGCTGGATGGAAGAGGAGTACCGCGCTTACGGTTACGAATTCCCGCCGATCGCCGCGCGGCTCAAGCAGCTCGAGGAGACCTTGCAGATTCTCAAGGCGATGTTCACCGAAAAGCGCGCCACCCTTGAGGGAAGCTTCTATCGCGTGGCCGACGCGCCCAATAACCCCAAGCCGCTCCAGACGCCGCATCCACCGATCACCGTCGGCGGCAGCGGAGAGAAGGTGATGCTGCGATTGATCGCGCGCTACGCCGATCGCTGGAACATCCCGGCCGGTTACCGCAGCCTCGACGATAAGCTCGCGGCCTTCCGGCGCCATTGCGAGGCTATAGGTCGGGATTTCAACTCGGTCGAAATTTCCGAGCAATTGCTAGTATGTATCGGGCGCAGCAGCGATGAGGTCGAGCAAAAATGGAAACTCGCCAGCCGCCTCAAGCCCTTCGTATATACCGGAATCAAGGGCACGCCGGCTGAGATTATCGACGCGCTCAGGCATCGAGTCGAAAAGGGGATCACCATGTTCACCATCCTGTTCAGCGACTTTGCTGCTCCCGACACGATCGAGCTGTTCGCGCGCGAGGTGATGCCAGCGTTTGCCTGAGCGCTGTCGCAAGCCGATGCGTTACTGCCGCGCCCTTGTCCTGATCCTTTGCGCAATCCTCGCCGCCTGCGAATCTCATAGCGATTACACCACCCGGCTGAGCGCGACTCGCGGACTTAAGCCGGGCGATCCAGTGATCCGGGAGGGGCGCCGAATCGGCACCGTCAACAGCGTCGAGTCGATGCCCGACGGACAGAACGAAATCGCTTTCGCGATCGAAGACAAATACGTCCATGAGGTGCGTCAGGACTCGGCGGCGGTGGTAACGCAGCAGAACGGTGCGCCGGTGCTGAAGCTGATCGCTACCACCAACGCGCAGAGTCCACCCGCGCCGCCCGGCACCAGGGTTCCCGGGGTCGCAACCGAAGGCGAGGCGTCGATGCTCGCGGCGGAGGGCGCTTTGAAAGGCTTCGCCACCAACGCAAACGAGGCGCTGAACGACCTCAACGCCACGCTCGAAGGCGTGAGCAAATCGCCGGCCTGGGATGAGCTTCATCGCGAGTTGCAGGAGATCCAGCAACAGATAGCAAAGGCCGGATCGCAAACGCGCGTGATTATCGATCAGCATTTGCCGCAGCTCCGCCGCG
>DATJOQ010000294.1:0-7849 GCA_035506935.1 Binataceae bacterium (SeqCode)
CGCACCGCCTGAGCTTCCAGAATCCACGCCACCGCACCGATCGGTCTCAATACGGTACCGACCAACACAAGGGGTATCAGGATCGCCTGCCAGAGCATCGACAGTGGCGGCGTATATGCGACGCAGTAGACCAACAATGCCACCATAGCGGTCCAGATGACGGGCGAGACGCTATTCGTAATCAGTGAGCGCCAGCGCGCGGCGTCAACAATCAGCGCGGCCCAGCAACCCCACAGCAAAGCGTCAAGGCGAATGTCAGTGCGCCCGTAGAATGCAACACCACCGGCGGGCGAAATCCAGTTTTGATGCGCGTTTAGGGTTCGCCATCCGGCCACCGACAAGGCCATCAAAACTGCCGCCCAGCGCGCGCGCCGCGAGCCGAACAAAACCAGTATTCCCGGCCATATCAAGTAGAAATGTTCCTCCACCGCCAGAGACCAGAAATGACCGAGATACCAAGTTGCGTCGCGCTGCGCGATGTAGTTTCTGAAGAACAACAAACAACTCAGCCATTCCCATCGATGGATCAGCAGGACGCCGCGATAAGCCAGCGCGCCGATTACTAATAGATACGCGAGGTACGGAGGGAGGATTCGAAACGCACGACGAATATAGAAATTCGCCAGGCTGATTTCGCCGTTGCGATGAAGCTCGCACAAAAGGCGAGTGCATATCAGGAATCCGCTGATACAAAAAAAAATGTCGACTCCGATCGCGCCATGGCGCGTGATTCGGTAGAGCATCGGATACGGATAGATCCCAGCATCGTGGAAGATCGGCTCACAGCAGTGACAGACAAGTACGCAAATGATTGCCACCGCGCGCCAGCCGTCCAGGATTGGAAGATAATCCGAGTGCCAACGCGCCGAGGCGCCGCGATTTTCCACGCGTTCAGGTTGGTTTGCGCAGAACTCCATCGGTTTCGATTGCGATGCGGCTGATAAAGACGCTGGCGCTGGATGCGTTTCTCGAACGGTTCACGCGGGCAAAGAGCTGCGCGCGACGATCTCGGTGTAACAGCGCTCGACCGCGTCGAGCGCGACGCGCGCGCCGCACTCGCGTTCCAACAATTCGCGCGCCGCACGGCGCTGGCACTCCTGACGCAGCGGATCGGTGAGCAGACCCACGGCACGCTCAATCAGGCCGTTATCGTCGTCACAAAAACTTGCGTGAACCCCGTCTTGCGCAGGCAGTCCCTCCACTCCGTCACTGGTGGTCACCACGGGCACGCCGTAGGCGAACGCTTCGAGCACCTTCACCTTCATCCCGCTTGCGCGATCGGGCGCATAGAGCAGAACGCTGGAGGCTTCGAAGTACGGGCGCGTGCTGGGCACGTTCTCAGCGATATCGACATCCGAGTGCTGCAAATAATCCGCCAGAGCGATGCGGGCGTCGCGACCGACGATCGCAAGTCTGGCTCCGCGCACGCGCTGTTTGATCGCGGGCCACAGGCGCGTGAGCAATCGGATCGCAGCCGACCGCGACGGATACCAGTTCATCGAACCGATCATGCTAACCACGGGCTGTGCGGGCCGGCGTTCGGCTGGAACGAACGGATATAAGGATAGATCGAGTCCCAGCGGAACGACGCGAACTGAGGCGGCCGGCGCGATAGCTTGGATAGCGTGCTGCAGGCGAGGCGTCAGAGTGATCAGAGTCGGATAATTCTTCAGCAGATGTTGCTCGGCGCATCGCTGAAGCGTCGCTCGAAGTCTTTCCGTGATACAGTGAAGAGGCGCAATGGGTTGATCGATCGAGTAGAGATTGTGGCAGTTCAGCAGCGTGCGGGCACGATCGCGGTTCAAGGCCAGCCATCCGGTCCAGGTCGATTCCAGATGAAGCACGTCGAAGTCATGCTCCAGCTCTGCTTCAAGGTCGCGGCGCAGCGCAGAACTGAACATATACGCGCACGGCGCTTGAATCGTCTCCCACTTGGAACGGAAGCGGCCCCGAACAGGATATTGGTAGCATCGCAGATCGAAGTCCGGTGGAGGAAACAGCGCTTTCAGTTCATCGATCGGGTGCGCCTCGCGTATGGTGGTGAATGCGACAACGCGATGTCCGCGCTCGACCAGGCCTTTGAGCAGAGCATACGACCAACGCGCGGTAGCATGGCCGAACGGAAGCGGCGGTTCGATCATGACCAAGATCACGCGCAGAGACTTCACGCCGCGGTCTCGACCGCGTCGACGATTTCAGCCGCCATCCGATTCCACGTATGCGCGCGAAGCTTTTGCGACAGCGGAGCGACCGCTTCTCGATAACCGTCGATACAGTAGCGCCACATACGCAAACGCGCAGCGAGATCATCCGCGTTTTCGGGATTTGTAAGCAGCAGATTCCTGAGTTGCGCAGGATAATGCTCGGCCACGCCCGCCGCTCGGCTGACGAACGCCGGCAGTCCGCGGCAGAGCGCTTCCTGAACCGCGCGGCCATACGCCTCATATCGCGCGGGCGCGACCAGCGCGTCACACGCTGCCAATATTTCCGGCACGTCGCGGCGAAAGCCGAGAAATCGTATTCGCGATTGCAAACCAGTCTCGCAGGCGCGCGCTTTCCAGGCCGGCAGATCGCGGCCGTTTCCAACTACTACCAAGTCAGTATCCCACTGACGATCGGCACATAGTATTCGCCAGCAGTAAAAGAGTATATCGAATCCCTTGCGGCGGTCGCCCAACGAGCCGACGAAGGCGACGCAGGGCCGGTTCTCCGGCCATCCCATCGCGGCGCGCGCGCGTGCGCGATCCTCGTTGCTCACAGGACGAAAGCAATCGGCGTCAATACCGTAATACACTCGATGCACACGAGACTCGGGGACGCGCAGCCTTTCGACCAGATCGTGCCGCGTACGCTCGGAGTTAGCGATCACGAGACGAGCCCGTCTGAGCGCGGTTGCTTCCGCACGAACGAAACGCCGGCGACTCATCCAGCACTTGAGCCGGCGAAATCCCAGACGCTCAGTTTCGGGCTGGTAGGCGGCATGGACATAGTGCACCCAATTAACGTCGCCCCATTGGCAGTTGCCGCCGTTAACCACGACGCGACCTCCGCGCCGCGTGATATCGTTGGCCACACGCCGCGCAGCTCGATCGAGCAGCGGCTCAGCCAGCAGATACGAATGAGCGAGGTTGGGTGCGCGATGAACGATCACGTTGGGACGGCGGGCAAGGTCCTGCTCGGCGCGCAAAGCAGCCAGATGAACTTCGCCGCCCGCGTCAGCCAGATAGGAGGCCAGCGCGTGATTGGCCCCGTCCATTCCACCGGTCTTCACGAAGTCGCCCGCCACCAACAGATAAGGATTCATCGCTTACCTGGCCTCCGAGTTTCAGTTCTCGCGGCGGCAAAGAGCAGCGCGTTGAATAGCCAGAACTCCAGACCGCTTTGTCCAATGAATACTGGATATGAAAACGTGTTCGCGAGCACGCCGATGTCATAGCCGAATATGATCGCCGGCCATGGCCACAATCGGTTTTGGTCGCGCGTCAATGCCAGTTTCATAGTCATGCGAATAGTCACTGCGAGCGCGATGACATATGCGATTACCAACGGCAAGCCGCCGTCGAGCAACCATCCTGTCCATTGAATCTCGACCCATATTGGCGCGCTATCCAAGTTGGTATCGTCACCAAAATAGTGATTCACCATTCCCCAACGTGCAAGTCCGGCACCTAATGGGTATTGCGGCAGCACGTCAATTGTATCGAGCAGAAAACGACCCCGCTCTTCAACGAAAGTGCTCTCAGGATGATCCGTGAAGGCCGCCAGCCGCGACGCGACGTCGTTTCCGCCGACCGATGCGGCAAAGTGAAATCCCGCAACCACGAAAACGGCGAGCACGGCGGCGAGCACCATCGATTGGAGCTTTTGGCCGCGCCACATCAGTAACGCGCCGAACGCGATCACAGACACGATCAGCACCGCAAGGGCCGAACGAACCTGCGAGAGGAAAATACAAAACGTTCCAACGCTCACACTCGCGGCGCAGACGACGCGCATCCACCACGCGCGCTGGCTGATGAAGAATCCGATGCCGAGCAGCACGGCCCAAAAGCCAGCCATCGCGGCAGCGCCGGGAATGTCGCTCAGGCCCATCGGTCGCAGAATCCAGCGGCCGTCGGGCGTCGCGAGGTGAAGATCTTTTACGTAGGCGTCGCCAAGCGAAGCGACCACCGCGGACAAGTTAGGTTGGAAGTGCCCAGGAAAATAGAATTGCAGCACTCCGACGGCGGCGCTGACGGTCTGGAAGGCCCACATGATAAATAGCAGTCGATATAAAGTCCTGCGGTTGGCGCCCGATCGCGAGACCCAAAACAGCGGCGCCAGGATCGCCGCGTACAAAGAGGCTTGAGCGAATCCCGCAAGCCAATTGTTGGTGTACGGATTGAAAATCGAGAGCACGAGGATGAGCACTATCCAGATGGCGGGCGCTTCCGCGGGATGAGCGCGAAGCGCACGGCGCGGAACGGCCAAAAGGGCCAGGCTCGCTGCGAAGGCCGCGATGCGCACCAGCACTCGCACGCTGCCGAGGGCGGTGAAGGCAAGAGCGAGCTGGCAAGCGAATTCGAACAGCAAAAACGCCTCGAGCATCAAGCTCGCGGGCCTCGCCTCGGGCGAGAAATCCTGCGCGAAGCGGCGAATCTGCCATGAATCGCGCCGAGGCAACAGGGTCGAGGACCGACCGCGATTCGAGTGACGCGTCGCGACGCGGTCACGTGAGGGACGGCTATTGGCGACAGACACCGCTTAGCACCTCGCCGAGCCGCATCATTTGCGTATCAGGATCACAAAGGTCTTGAGCGCGTGCTGGCCCGCCAGCCGACAGAATCGAGCGCAGGGCGGGTTCCTCAATCAGTGGCCGCAGCGACTCGGCAAGCGCATCGATGTCGTCCGGCGGCACCAGCACGCCACAGGATTGATCAACGATCTCCTGCGCGCCGCCAAACGCTGTAGCCACCACCGGCAAACCGGCCGTCAGCGCTTCGATCAGCGTGATGCCGAAGCCTTCGGGGCGAGCGTTGGGCTGGCAATAAATATCGGCGGCCGAGAGCAGCTCCGGGACATCGGAGCGCTCGCCGAGGAAGCGAACACGCGAGACGATACCGAGTTGGCGCGCCTGCTCCTGAAGTTCATGGTGGTAGCTGACCTCATGCGCGCGTTGCGGGCCGCCGACCTGCCACAATATCCATCGCGGCAAATGTCTCAGCTTGGCGAGCGCCGCGAGGTGTCGCGAATGGCCCTTCAGTGGATCCATCCTGCCGACCTGGATGATGACCGTAGCGTCGAGCGGAGTGCTCAGTTGGGCGCGCAAGAGTTCGCGATCAAGCTTCGCGCGCGAACGCTTCGCAAACGCCACCGGATGGTGAATCAGCGTGGGCGACATTCCAGGGTAAAGATTCGTGAGCTTGCTGGCGGTAAATCCGCTGCAACAGAGCGCAGCGTCGGGAGGCGTGAGACGCGCCCAGCGTTCCAGCCAGTGGCGGCCATCGATCGGGTCGTGCAGCCAAAACGCGAGTGGCAAATCGGCCGATCGGACGGCGGGACCGAAGATCGCCTGCGTCCACGGCGAATGGCATACCACGAGATCGAAGCGATCATGCTGCAACAACTCGCGGAAACGCCGCCGGGCTCGCCGAACGCTCAGCGGATAACGCACGCGAACCTCGTCGATCATGTGCAGCCGCGCGTGCACGGCGAGAAGCTCTTTACTGAGCCGTCCCTCAAAGCAGAGCGCGAACTCGGACTCCATCGCGGGAAGGCGGTCGCGATAGCGCGCGAGCGTGACCAATAGCGTTTCGACACCGCCGTACAAGTTGCCGCTGTAGCTATGTAGCACGCGCATCAGTCGGCCGCCGGAACGAGCGCTTTATATATCGGAACGATCTGGCGAGCGGGACGGATGCGATCGAAGTGCCGTTCGGCCGCGAGCCGCCCTCGTTCAGCGAGGCGCGCGCGCAAATCCGGATTGGCCGCGAGCGTCGCGATACGTTCGGCGAGCGCCGCTGTATCACCGCACGGATGGGTCAGCGCGTCGACGCCGGGATCGAGCAACTCAACCGCTCCGGCTGAATCGCTCGCGACGACCGCGCGGCCGCAAGCCACCGCCTCGCCGATAACGCGGCCAAACGGCTCCGGCTCAGTACTGGCATGCACCACGATATCCAACCCGCGCATCGCCGCCGCAGGATCTTCAACAAAATCAGTGAAGCCGACCTTGCTCGCGATACCCAGTTGCGCGGCCAGTGCACGCAATTCGCCCACGCGCAGTTGACTTCCTTCGGTTTGATAGAGCGCGCCACTGATGACGTAGCCGCGAATCCGTAAACTTGCCGGGATCAGTGAAAGCGCACGCAGGAAGATCGCATGACCTTTCCACCGCGCCATGGTTGCGAGCAGGCCGACCCGTACCGGTGGCGGACTGGTTGCGGGCATTTCCGCAAGTGCGTCAAGATCCAGCGCAGGCCCGGTCGGGGAGAAGTCGGCCAGATCGATACCGTCGTGAACCGGATAGATATTGAGACGTTCGCCGCAAACCGAGCGCACATCGTCCGCAACGCGGTAGGAGTTGGTGACCGCCGCAGCGCACCATCGTGAGTGGCTGCGGAGCAATCGAGCCATCACCACGCGTGACGCCACGTGGTCGCGGACGTGCCAGAGCACCGGCACGCCGCGGCGGCGCGCCCAAATGCCGAGGATATGCATCTTAAAGCCGTTGGTGTGCAAAAGATCCGGTGCGGCCTGGTTCACCGCGCGCAAGAGTCTGACGGTGTAGGGAACGACCGCTATCATTGCCGAAATCGCTGGGCGGACAGCAGCAGATCGATTGTGGCCGCCTCTACTCGTGCCGAAATCTCCAAGACGCCCAAGGCGCCGCGGGAAGGCCACAACGCTCGCATTCACGCCAAGCGCATTCGCGCGCGCAATCAGTGGTCCGTCTTCGGCTGAAATCAAGCGCAGTCGCCATTGCGGCCGTATCGTTCGCAACGCCGCGAGAAGATCGAGCAGGCTCCTCTCGGCGCCGCCGAGCTGACCCGAAGGAGTGAGATACACGATAGTCACCGCGTATGACCGGTTGGCACGACAGATCTTTGGTTTGAACTACGGAACCTGGAAGACGATATCGAGGAGAGACTCGCAACTCGGCGCGCTGATCGCTAAGCGCCGCTATCATTCTTAAGTCGTCGCTGGAACTCTCGATAATATTTTTGGTAGACGGCGTTTCCCGGCTCAAGCTCGAGCGCGCGAGTGTACGCCTTGCCGGCGGCGAAGTACTGGTATCTTCCCTCTTCGGCGCGTCCCAGAATGAAAAACGCATTTGCTGACTGGGGATTGATAGCGGTAGCCGTGCGCATCACCAGCGCAGCGCGATCGAATTTGCTCTCATCGAGATACAAGAGACCCAGCCGTATTCGGGTCTGGAAAGAGTCGGGCTGCAGCGCCACCGCGCGCGTGAGAGCATCTTCAGCGCTCTTAAGATCTCCGATCTTCTCAGCCGCCTCAGCCAGCGAGAGCGTCAGCACGAAAGGATCGCCGCCGTTGCTGATTCCCCGTTTGACGACGGCTTTGGCTGAAGCCAAGTCGTTTCGCGGAACGAAAATCGCAACCGCCAGGTAGTGATAGGGTCTGGGATCGCTGGGCGCCGCGCGCATCGCCTGCCGGAGCATCGACTCGGCGTCATCGGCGCGGTGATCCTGCAGATAGGCCTGAGCGGCCTGGATCAAGTATTGCGCGCGAAGCTCTCCATGGCGTTCGCTGAAAGCCTCGTCCTTATAGAGATTGGCGAGGGCGTCGAAACGTCCCAGACCGGCGTAGAGATTGGCGAGAGCGTCGGCCGCGCCTGCGTACGATGATA
>DATJOQ010000295.1:0-9758 GCA_035506935.1 Binataceae bacterium (SeqCode)
GCAATTACCGCCAGGTCGACGACACGCCGTACGGCGGCGGCAGCGGGATGGTGATGCGGCCCGAGCCGATAGCCTCGGCTTTGGACGCCGTTACGGGCGAGCGCCCGGGACTATGGCGCGTGCTGCTCACGCCCCAAGGCGATGTGCTCGATCAATCGATCGTGCGTGACCTGGCGAAGCGCGAACCCGGACTGCTGCTCATCGCCGGACGCTACGAAGGAGTCGATGAGCGCGTGCGCTCGATGGTCGATCAGGAGTTGTCGATCGGAGATTACGTGCTGAGCGGTGGCGAAGTGGCGGCCATGGTCGTGATCGAGGCGGTTTCGCGGCTGATTCCGGGCGTGCTCGGGAATCCGCAATCGCTGGAGGAGGAATCGTTCGGGCAGGGGATGCTCGAATATCCGCAATACACTCGTCCCGAGGAGTTTCGCGGATTGCGCGTGCCGGAAATCTTGTTGAGCGGCGACCACGAGAAGATTCGCGCGTGGCGAGAGCAACAATCGCGCGAACGGACCGCGGCGCGCCGCCCCGATCTGCTCGCCCGCCGCAAGCCTGAGTAACGTGGTCGCCGTCGCTTCATCGCGGGTTACTCTCTTCCGTCAGTCGTCCCTCATACTCGCGGGCCTGCTGACATGAGCGACCTCTTCCTGGTCCTGATCCACTATCCCTGCCTCGATCGCCAGGGGCGCATCGTAACCACCGCGATCACCAGCCTCGACCTTCACGATATCGTGCGCTCGGCCCGCACCTTCGGCGTGCGCGCGGTTTATATCGCGAATCCGGTGCGCGAGCAGCGCGAATTCGCCGCGCGCGTCCGCGACCATTGGTTCGAAGAACCCGGCCGAAAGTTCGATTCACGACGGCGCGAAGCGCTCGAACTGATGCGTATCGTGGATGACCTCGATCAGGCGGTGGCTGATATCGAGCAGATGACAAGACGTCGGCCGATCCTGGTCTATACGTCGGCGCAGGCGCGCGACGGCATAAGCTGCGACCAGCTCCGCGAGCGGATGTCGTCAGACGACTCGCCGATTCTGCTGATGTTCGGCACCGGATTCGGTCTCGCGCCCGCGGTTCGCGAACGCGCCGACCTAATTCTCAAAGCGATCGAGGGCGGCGGCGACGATTACAATCATTTGTCGGTTCGCGCCGCCGTCGCGATTTTTCTCGACAGACTCCGTTCGCGATGAACCGCGCGAATTCTATTTCATCGCATCGGTCGCGATGCTAAAAACGCGATCTCATGAAAGCTTGCCACGCCGCAGCGCTCGCCCTTATGGGATGGTACCTGATGACGCCGCCGATGGACCTGCACAGCAACGACGTGACCAGGGTGGACAAGAACGCTCCCCTGTCAAAATGGGGAGTTGTCGAGAGTTTCGATACGGAAGCAGCGTGCATCCGGAAAATCGGCCGCTTGAAAAACGATCCAAAGCATGAGGAATATGATCTCTTTATCGGGGCGAAGTGCGTGTCAATGGACGATCCGCATCTCAAGGAAAAATAACAACGCAGGCGGATTTGCGCTCGGCCCGCGGCCGCTTCAAGTCACCACCATTGCCAGGAGGTAAAAACGATGGCTGCCTACGTGATCGTCGACGTCGAGGTAAAGGATCCCAAAGCCTTCGAGGAATATCGGCGAGCGGTCGGTCCGACGATCGTGCAATACGGCGGAAAGCCGATCGTGCGGAACGGACGTTTCGAAGTGCTCGAAGGCGATTGGACGCCAAAAAGTATCGCGGTGGTGGAATTCCCCTCGATGGAAGCCGCCAAGCGCTGGTACAACTCGCCCGAATACAAACCGCTAATCGAACAGCGCAAGGCCGCCTCGTCCGCAAGCCTGATCGTCGTCGAAGGCGCGTAGCGGGACTGCCTGATGATGCCTCACGCTATGGAACGGGCCGTACGTGTCGGCTGGTTGTTTCCTCGAGCTTATTCGGATAGCCTTGGTTGTTCGGTCGAGGTCTTCCATGAACAGCGTAATCAAGCAACTCGAAGAACGCGCCCTGCGCCAGGATCTGCCCAAGATCCGTCCGGGCGACACGGTGCGCCTCAGTGTTCGGGTGGTCGAGGGCGAGAAGGAACGAATCCAGGCCTTCGAAGGAATCGTGATTCGGATGAATGGCGGCTCCAGCCGCGCCACCTTCACCGTGCGGAAGACTTCTTATGGAGTCGGCGTCGAGCGCACCTTCCCGCTGCATTCCGTGCGGCTCGAAAAGATCCAGGTGTTGAGCCATGGCAAAGTGCGGCGCGCGCGGCTCTATTACCTGCGCGAGCGCTCCGGAAAGAGCGCCCGGCTCGAAACCTCAAACTAGATTCAATTTTCGAATCAGGCCGCGACCGCTCCTTGCGGCATGCTGATATCGCCGTTCAAGTACGCCCCTTCGCAAATCGTCAGGTGCCGCGTCTCGAGCTTACCGTAGACGCGCGCGGACGGCCCCAGCACCAGGCGTGTCGCGCCAAAGACGTCGCCGCGCAGCTCGCCCAGGATGAGCAGGCGCGGCGCGCGCACGCGGCCTTCGACCAGGGCGCCCGTCGCTATCACTACCATGTCGATTGAGCTGACTTCGCCGCGAAAGCATCCCTCGATTCGCACCGGCTCCTGAAACACCAGCCGTCCCGAAACCGTGATGTTGCGGCCGACCGCGACCCTGGTTCGTTCTTCTACCCAAGCCTCGCCGGGAACACGTGGAATTCCCGCGGACGGCGGCGGCAGCTCAACGTTCCTGGGTGTATGCGTGCCCTGCAATGCACCGTTTTGCATTTTACTTTATTCCTTAATTCCATCGCTGCCGCTCACCCATCAAGGCGCAGGAAAAACATGGCACGCCACCGCATGACCTCCTCCTCCGCCCTCAAGGCGCGGTTCGGCGGTTCGACACACATCTTTCGCATAAGGACAGCGCGGATGGAAGGCACAACCTGATGGTGGATTAACAGGGCTCGGAACTTCGCCCGGAAGCCGGATACGCTCAGGCCTGCCGTCGGTATCGATCGCCGGAATCGCGGATAGCAGCGCGCGCGTGTACGGATGGCGCGGATTGCGGTAAAGCTCCTCCGCTTCAGCCAGTTCGACGATCTTGCCGAGATACATGATCGCAACCCGCTGACTGATATGTTCGACCACGCGCAGGTCGTGCGCAATAAACAGATAGGTAAGCTGAAGCTGAGCCTGCAGATCCTGCAGCAGATTTATTATCTGCGCCTGGATCGAGACGTCCAGGGCCGAGACCGGCTCGTCGAGCACGAGGAAGCGCGGATTCACCGCCAGCGCACGCGCGATTCCGATCCGTTGGCGCTGTCCGCCGGAAAACTCGTGCGGATAACGGCCCATCGCGTCCGGATCGAGGCCGACCAGGCGCAGTAGCTCGGCGATTCGATCGCGCTTTTGCCTGCCGCGCGCGAGTTTGTGAATCTCGAGACCCTCGCCCACGATTGACGCCACCTTCATCCGCGGATTTAGCGAGGCATATGGATCCTGAAAAACTATCTGCATCGCGCGGCGCAACTGGCGAAGCGTGCTCCGGCTCACGGTCGAGAGATCCTGCCCGTCGAAAAAAACCTTGCCCGAGGTCGGCTCGATCAATCGCAGCAGCAGGCGGCCCAAAGTTGATTTGCCCGAACCCGATTCGCCGACTAATCCCAGCGTCTCACCCGCGCGAATCTCGAGATTTACGCGATCGACCGCCTTGACCGTGAGATGGCCGCGCGCGAACAAGCCCGTGCTTCCGACCGGGAATTCCTTCGATAGCTGTTCGGCGCGCACCAATGCCGTGCCGGACGTCGCGATTTGCCTGCCGCTTGCCGGCAATTCTGAGCTAGACACGGATGCAAGCCGCATAGTGATTTGGCGCCTTCTGCTCGAGTGGCGGGTCGACCTTTGAACACTGATCGATCGCCTGCGGGCATCGCGGGTGAAACCTGCATCCGGGAGGCGGCCGGCGTGCGCTCGGGATGGTGCCGGGAATCACCTGAAGCCGCGCGCGCTTGATTCCGCCCGCACCGGGAATCGATTGCAGCAGGCATCGGGTGTACGGATTCAGCGGATTACGGAACAGCTCGCGGCAATTCGCCTGTTCCATCACGCGCGCGGCGTAAAGAATGGTGACGTCGTCGGCATATTCGGCGACCACACCGAGATCGTGCGTCACCAGAATAACCGCCAAACCTAGCCGCTGCTGAAGCTCCTTAATAAGGTCGAGAATCTGCGCCTGGATCGTGACGTCAAGCGCAGTGGTGGGCTCGTCGGCGATCAACAGACGCGGATTACACGACAGCGCCATCGCGATCATCACCCGCTGGCGCATCCCGCCCGAAAGCTGATGGGGATAATCGTCGACGCGGCGCTCGGGGTCGGCAATTTTGACCAGATGCAGCATCTCGATCGTGCGCTCGCGCGCCTCCTTGCGCGATTTCCCCTGATGCAGCCGGATAGCTTCGCCGATCTGGCTGCCGATCGTGAACACCGGATTCAGCGAGGTCATCGGCTCCTGGAAGATCATCGCGATCTTGGCGCCGCGAATCTCGCGCATCTGCGGCTCGCTCAACGTGCGCAGGTCGTGGCCCTCGAACAGAATCGAGCCGTCGACCACACGCGCGCTTTCGGGCAGTAAACGCATGATTGACAGCGCGCTCACGGTCTTGCCCGAGCCCGATTCGCCCACCAGGCCCATCAGCTTGCCGGGCTCGATCGCGAAACTGACCCCGTCGACCGCGCGTAGCTCGCCTTCCTCGGTGAAGAATGAAGTGCGAAGTTGTTTTACTTCGAGTAACGGCTGCACTCGCACTCAGGTTATCATCGCGAAGCTTGCCGTCTCCAGCCGGACCGGCAGAATATCGCGTTTGACCGGCAGGTAGATTAGCGGATGAAGTGAAATCGGACGCACGCGGCTCAATTGTTCTATTCATTCCCGTTTTGGATAAGATCGCAGCCGTGGACTTGTCCGGGCTTTGGTTCTGGCTATCGCCGTCGCGCCGCGCCTTCATGCGCACGAAGGCCGCGCCCGGCCTGCGCACGCTCAAGCATCGCCTGCGCCACGCCGGATCGCCCACGGCGGTGCGGATGGTTTCCACTTTGCTCGACGCCAACGCGGAATTTCTGGCTCATGCGCTGAGCAAGGCGGGACCGTTGGGCGCGTATGCCGAGCTCGCGACGCCGAAATCGGTCGAGGCTTGCCTCTGTTCGCTTCTGATCTATTCGATCAATTTGTTCGCGCGCGATGAGCTCGCGCGGGACGACGGCGAGCTGCTCACGCTTATAGCGGCGACGCTCGGGGCGGATCGCCTGCATCTGATGGTTCGCCGCGACGCGCTACGTAAGACCCCGCGCAGCGAGGAATGGATGCTCTATACGTGGCTGTTGAAAGATCTGGGGGCGCCCAAAGCCGACTTCGATAATCAGGTGGAAGCGGGCTTCGGCTATCAGTATGTCGGCTATATCAGCCAATACCGGGACCTGATCGAACGGCAGTTGCGCTCAGAGAGCCGGCCAGAACTAGTCGAGGGTACGGGAGCCTCGTCCAGCAAACAGGAGATTAGATGAAAGACTTCGAGGGCAAGGTATTTATCGTGACCGGGGCCAGCCGCGGTATCGGCCGTGCGATCGCGCTGGAACTGGCGCGCCGCGGTGGTAACGTCGCTTTCAATTACCTCAATAGCGAGGATCGGGCGCGCGGGTTGGAAAGCGAGCTGAAGGCGTTCGGGGTGAAGGTCATGGCCGCCCGGCTCGACGTCGGCGATTACAAGGGCGTGCGCGAGATGGTGAACAAGGTCAAGGCGGAATTCGGGCGAATCGACGGTTTGATCAACAACGCCGGGGTGACGCGCGACAAGCTGCTCATGATGATGAGCGAGGACGACTGGTCCGAAGTTATCAAGACTAACCTGACCGGCGCTTTTAACTTTGCGCGCGCGGCGGTGTTTATCATGATGAAGGCCAAGGGCGGCGCGATTCTCAACTTGACCTCGATCAGCGGGGTGGTAGGGACTGCGGGGCAGGTCAATTACTCCGCGGCCAAGGCCGGTTTGATAGGCATGACCAAGGCAATGGCGAAGGAGGTCGGACGTCACGGTGTGCGGGTCAACGCGTTGGCGCTGGGTTTTATCGAAACCGACATGACCGCGGTCATACCCGAGGAAAACCGCGCGATGGCGCTGAACCTGATTCCGCTGGGACGTTTCGGCAAGGTCGAAGACGTCGCGCCGGTGGCAGCCTTCATGATGACCGACGCGGCTGCGTATATCACCGGGGCGGTAATACAGGTCGACGGCGGTCTCGCCATGTGACCAAAAGCGGACGCTGTGATAAGGTGTGCACGTTCTAACTTGAATGGCTGTTTGGCCCCGCCCATAATCCGATCATGACCGAAGCGCGCAAGTCCCTGTTCGAAGAAGCCGAGATCCCGCAAGCTTCGCGCGAACTGGCGGAACTCCGTCAATCTGCCGGCTACACACCGCCGTTCGAGATAATCCGCCGCCGTGTGATCGACGATTACTTCGAAGGCAAGATGGTAATCGACGCGACCGTCGTGATTCGGATCGGCGACGTCGAGGAAAACGAGGCTGCGCGCGGAGTCGGCGTAGTCCATGCCCTCGACCTGGCCTTGCGCAAGGCGTTGCTCAAATATTTTCCGTTTTTGGATAAGGTTCGCGCGACCGAGACCTACACCCACGCCAGCGGCGAATCGACTGAAGCGGAAGTTATGTCGATAAAGAAATTCTCCGACGGCCAGCGTGCGTGGACCACCGTGGCAAAATCGGTGAACAGCGTCGAAGCGGGATGGGGCTCGCTGGTCGACGGCTACGAATGGTACATCCACACCTACAAGCGGGAAAAAAAGTCGCGCCCCAGCAGTCCGCGGGTTATCTGAGCTCAGCCGATCTGGCGGCGATAAGCGTCGTCCGACACATAGTTGAACCAGGCTTCGTCCAGCGAATCAGCACGGGAAAGCGGGACCGCGTCGGCAGGAAAGCTGGCGGTGCTGTTCGACGGCGCCTGCGGCGCGTGCCGCGAAGCGTCCGAGCAGATGAGCAGGTTCGATAATTCAGGCTCGCTCGAGCTTCTCGACCTGCACAGTCCCTCCGTGCGCGAGCGCTTTCCCTCCCTCAAGCTTGACGACCTGCTACAGGAACTTCACGTGGTAGACGACGCCGGGCGCGTCTATCGCGGCGCCCGGGCGATCAATCAAATTCTGCGCTTTCAGCACGGCCTCAGGCGCTATCTCGCTTATCTATGGTATTTGCCGGGTTTCGCCTGGATGGCGGATTGGCAATACAAACGAATCGCCGCGTCGAGGTACAAGTGCGCCGCTCGGAACCATCGGCCAGAAGAACCGACGTCCGGACCGGTCTCGTCTGGTTGAGCACGGACCGCTCCCATCGCTAGTGTGGTTCGAATCAGACTTTCTTGTCTGGTGCTGCGATCACACGATAAGCTGGCATTCGCCCGGTGAAACCTTTTTACATCCACAACACCCTCAGTCGCTCGGTTGAGGAATTCAAATCGCTGACGCCAGGAGTGGTGACCTATTACTCCTGCGGCCCGACCGTGTATCTGCCGCAGCATCTCGGCAACATGCGCAGCTACCTGTTCGCCGACACGCTCAAGCGCGCGCTCAGGTTCAACGGTTACGAAGTCTGTCACGTGATGAACGTGACCGACGTCGGGCACATGACGTCGGACGAGGACGCGGGCGAAGACAAGATCGAAAAAACCGCGCGCGCCGAGGGCCGCACTCCCAAAGAAGTCGCGGATTACTATACCGAACTTTTCAAAGCCGACCTGAAGCGCCTGAATATCGAATTTCCCACCGTGCCGCCCGCGACCTTCAGCCGCGCGACCGAGCATATTGCCGACATGATCGCGTTGATCGAGCGCATCCTCGCACGCGGCTACGCCTATATCACGCCAAGCGGCGTCTATTTCGACGTCGAAAAGTATCGCGGCCATAATCGCATCGGGCGCCTCTCGCGCCAGAGTCTAGACGAACAGCACGCCGGTCAGCGCCTGGAGCACTCGCCCGACAAGAAGAGTCCCCACGATTTCGCGCTGTGGGTGCTGAATCAGCCCACGCACGCGATGCAATGGGACAGTCCCTGGGGACGCGGCTATCCGGGATGGCATATCGAGTGCTCAGCGATGGCGATGAAGTACCTGGGCGAGACCATCGATATCCATTCGGGCGGTCTCGATCACGTGCCGATTCATCATGAGAACGAAATCGCGCAATCCGAGAGCGCGACTGGCAGGCCGTTCGTGCGCTACTTCGTGCACAACGCTTTCCTGGTCGGGATGGAGGGGGCGAAGATCAGCAAGAGCGCGGGCAGGTTTCCGGTGCTGGACGATTTGACCAAGGCCGGCATTCCCCCGCTCGCGTTTCGCCTGTTCTGCCTGGGTGCAAAGTATCGATCGGAGCTGGCGTTCAGCGCCGAGGCGGTGCGCGGCGCCGAGCGCAATCTCGAGTATTTTTACGAGTTCGCGCGAAATCTGCGCGACGAAGACGCCAACGCCGGGCAGGACAGCGAATGGGGCCACGCCTTCAAAGAGCGCTTCAACGAAGCTCTGAATAACGATCTGAATACGCCGCAGGCGCTCGCGGTCGCGCTCGAGCTGGTGGGCGAAGCCTACCGCCGCAACGACCATCGGATTTGGAACACGCTCAAGGCGTTCGATATCGTGCTGGGAATCGACCTCGAGCGCGTGTTCGCCGAGAGTCGCGACGCGAAATTCCCGCCGGAGATTGCTAAGTTGATAGAGCAGCGCGATCAGGCGCGGCGGGAGAAGAACTTCGCGCGCTCGGACGAGCTTCGCAAAGAATTGGTCGCACGCGGTTACGAGGTCAAGGATAGCGCCGGCGGTTCGAGTTATATCCGCACGGCAAGCTGACGATCTGGACCGAAACTTCCACGCTGCGCCTTGAACCGTCGCGCGGCAGTCTCTTAGAATCCGCGATGAGACGCTGGTAAAGGATAGCCGATGGCGCTTGATCTGAAAAAATTCGACACCCGGATGCAGGGACAGGCTGAGGCGCCCGAAGTGAGCCGCCTGAACCCGGCCGAAAATCCCTTCTATCTTCCGATTTCCGACGAGATCGAGATTTTCTCGGCCGCCTACAAGGCGCGATTACCGGTGCTGCTAAAGGGGCCGACCGGATGTGGCAAGACGCGCTTCGTCGAGCACATGGCGCACGAGCTGTCGGTTCTGCCCGAAGGACCGACCGAGCTGATCACGGTCGCCTGCCACGAAGATCTTACCGGCAGTGATCTGGTCGGCCGCTTCCTGATTCAAGGCGACGAGACCGTGTGGGTCGACGGGCCGCTGACGCAGGCGGTGCGCCGCGGCGCGATCTGCTATCTCGACGAAGTGGTCGAGGCGCGCAAGGACACCACCGTGCTGATCCATCCGCTGTCCGACTATAGGCGTATCCTGCCGATCGAAAAGCGCGGCGAGATTCTGGAGGCCCATCCGGGGTTCCTGCTGGTGATTTCGTACAATCCCGGCTACCAGAGTATCCAGAAGAATCTGAAGCATTCGACCCGGCAGCGCTTCGTCACGATCGAGTTCAATTACCCGCCGGCGGACAAAGAAGTCGAAATTATCGCGCACGAGGCCGGCGTCGACCGCGAGATGGCGATGCAATTGGCGCTGTTGGGTGAGAAGGTACGTAATCTGAAGGCGTCGGGGCTAGAAGAAGGAGTTTCCACGCGCCTGCTGATTTATGCCGGCGAGCTGATCCAGCAGGGTATCGCGCCGCGCCGCG
>DATJOQ010000296.1:0-12328 GCA_035506935.1 Binataceae bacterium (SeqCode)
GCCAAAATAGCTGCCATTGAAGGGCTCAATCGATTCAATGGTGCTTCGCACTCAAGCACTTCACAGAGCGATGAGAAAACTGCTCCAACACTACAAAATCCTGAAAGTTTGCTGCAAATCTCACTACAAACAGGGGTTAAAGGGCCTGCCGACGAGATTGGGCAGTTCGAGCCGACCTCATCTAAGTATTTGAATTAACTAGGAAAAATTAGTTGGTGGACGCAGTAGGACTTGAACCTACGACCTCTTGCATGTGAGGCAAGCGCTCTAACCGGGCTGAGCTATGCGTCCACGATATTCGCTGGCTGCTCGCGCGCTGGATCCTTGCGGTGCGCCGCCCCACGAACAGCGTACCGCGAGCGAATCGTTCAAACCAGCCGCGCGTCAGCCGGGAGCAGATTATCGCGCCGCCGCAGCCACTCTGCAAGCAGGCTAGTCGAGCGCGAGGCTCGCAAACGTAACTGCCGACTCCGTCGGCGGCTCCAGCGCGACGTCATATTTAAGCAGACGGCCGTTGCGGCCCTTAAGTAACTCGAGTTGCGTGTACATAGGGGACAGGCCGCAGATTCTGCGGCGATCCTTGTCCTTCAAAATGTCCGCGAAGAAGCCCGCCGGGTCGCCGCGCTTGATATGCTCGATCAACGCGAGATCTTCACTCCTGACCCAATCGATGAATCCGTCGTCGACTCCCTTTTCGTCGCCGAACTTTTTCCCCACGTGCGCGAAGTCTACTCCGGCGATAATGCAAGCGCGCCTGCCGTCTGCCGCCAATTCGGCGCCGAGCGCTTCCACGAACGAGCGGACTCGTTCGTCGTTTGCTGGTGTGGTGCCGCCGCGCACCATCTCGTGAAACGAGCTCACCAGGATTGGCACCACCTTATACCCGAGCGTGCCGAGCGCCCAGGCCAGGAACAGCGCCTGAAACTCGATCGAATGTTCGTTGCGATGAAGCAACTCGTCGGCGAACAGGTCGCCACGATAACGTGCTTTGAGCCGGCCGACGAAATCGCGATCGGTTTCGACCGCGCCGAGCGGCGTTTCATAGTTCTTGAGCGTCGCGGTGAAAAGCTCCGGACCGCCACCGTAATGCGAAGTCCCCAGGATAATGAACAGATCGGGCGGCTCGCGACCCATCAGCTCGGCGTAAGCGTGCGCATAGGCAGCGCCGCCGCGGCGCGGATCGATATGCGGCGCGATTATTCCGGCGGGCACTTGCCCGTCGACGGATTGCGGGCTTCGACCAGGTCCGCCGGGCGGATCGAAGTAGGCGGCCAGCTCCGAGCGCAACTTGAGCGGCTCCTGCTCGTAACAGAGACCAGCGTGGACCGCGGCACGGGCCGGACTCGAGCGGAACTCGGCCAGCACCTGCGCCACGCGCTCAGCGAAGGCCGGGCTATCGAGAAAGAAGGCGCGATCGAGCGCCTCGATCAGCTCGCCGAGCTTGTCGCTCGGGAGCACCTGCCCGAAGCGGCGCGCATACGCTTCCTGGATATCGAGCAGGCTATGATTACCGTCGAAAAGGGTCAGCAGGAAATAGGCTGCCGCGGCGACCACGATAGGCTGAGGCGCGAAACCCATCGGGTCGCGCAGACAGATCATCGTCTGGTTCTGATGCTGCACCGGAAAGGCCTCGATCGGCCGAATCTTGGGCTTATCCACTAAACTGTTGCTCGCTCCGAAACGCGCGTTTTACAGATGGTAGGAGCTTTGCCAGACTGCGGCAAGCCGGGCCGGCGTAAGGCGATGCTGCAATTCTTGTTTAGTACTTAATAACGAGGGCCGCGATGAAACTGATTCGATACAGCTTCGAAGGAGCAGAGAGATTTGGCGCGCTCGAGGGCGATGAGATCCGTACGATGACCGGCGAGCTGGGCGCACTCCAACTCGAGCGCGGCGCGCGACCGGTCGATTTGAACAAGGTCCGCATATTGGCGCCGGTGACGCCGAGCAAAATCGTCGCGATAGGCCGCAATTATAAGGACCACGCCAAGGAGATGGGCAAGGAACTCCCGGCCGAACCGCTGATGTTTCTGAAACCGCCGAGCGCCGTGATCGGACCCGACCAAAATATCGTTTACCCGCCGCAGACCACGCGATTGGATTACGAAGGCGAGTTGGGAATTGTAATCGGACGCCGCGCGCATAAGGTCTCACAGGCCCAATCGCGCGAGTACGTATTGGGCTACACTTGCACGATCGACGTTACCGCGCGCGACCTGCAAGCGCGCGACATCCAGTTTGGTCGCGCCAAGGGCTTCGACACTTTCGCGCCGATGGGGCCTGTGATTGCCACCGATATCGATCCCACTGACCTCGCGCTGGAGACCCGTCTCAACGGCGAGGTGCGCCAGCACGGCCGCACTTCGCAAATGATCTTCAATTGCGATTACCTCGTCAGCTACATCTCGCACGTGATGACTCTGATGCCGGGTGACGTGATTTCGACCGGAACGCCCGCGGGGGTCGGACCGATGCAGGTCGGCGACAAGCTTGAGCTCGAAATCGAGCACATCGGATGCCTGCGAAGCAGCGTAATCGCGCCAAGCTGAAACCTCCCGCCGTCGATAAGGCGCGTCGGCGCAAAACGAGCGAAGGCGTCCCGCCGCGTTTCTTCGTAATTCGGACCGAGCAGCTCAAGCCGGGGGAATCAAGCAAGTTCATGCTGCCGATGGGCGGTGTCAACGAGGAATGCTTTATCGTCAATTATCGCGGAGCTTTCCACGCGTACGTTAACCAATGCCGCCATGTGCCGATGGCGATGGATTGGGTCGAGAATCAGTTCTTTACCGAAGATGGTCGCTACCTGATGTGCCAGACGCATTGCGCCTTCTACGAGCCTGAGACCGGCGAATGCGTCGCCGGACCGAACAGCGCATGCGGGAAATTCCTGCTCAGGATTCCGCTGGAAATCAGCGACGGTAGGGTTCTGGCGTGCCCACCTAAACAGCAGGCGGAAACTCGAATTTAACCTTGGAGCGGGAACCGGGCGGCGACGGTTTTACTCGTACTCGTCGCCGAAATGGGCGCGCACGATACGCGCCTTCAGGTACTCAAGCGTGCCGAGATCCTCAACGATATCGCCGCCGGTGTCGTAAAAGAACAATTCACCGTTCTTGGTACGGCCCACCGCGATGATCCATTCCAAGTCGTCTCGGTCTTCGAGCAGGTAGTTGATGGTCTGGGAGACGCCGCGGCCCGGGATAATAGTGATTTTTGGGCGCGTAGACTTTTCCTGCTTAGCCATGTGTCGCGGCCCCTCTGGCGAGAAACGTAGCTGAGACTTGCCTTACAATAAGGGCGGGTTGCCGCTTAGTCAAGCGCGCGCACCGCAATCTCGAGGTGATGGGTGTTGGGGAAAAAGTCTACCGCCTGCACCCGATCGACGGCGTATCCGCCGGCAAGAAGGCTTCGCAGGTCACGCGCCAGAGTCGAAACGTCGCACGAAACGTAGATCACGCAAGCCGGATTCAACTCGCGCAACAGCGATATCAGCTCGCGCGCGCCGGAGCGCGGTGGATCGAGAATCACCACCTGCGGACGGTAGCGCGCGCGGCGCAGAAAGCGCGCCATCTCCGCCGCTTCCATCGCGACGAATCGCGCAGAAGAAAGTCCCATACGCGCCGCGTTGCGAGTGGCGGCGGCGATAGCGATCGGATCGGTATCGACCCCGAGCACGTCGGCGCCGCGGCGCGCGGCAGGCAGACTGAAGTTTCCCGCGCCGCAGAACAAATCGAGTATCACCGTGCCGCTCGTCACCCCCGCCATCTTCATCACGAGTGCGATCAGCTTGCGATTCTGCGCGTGATTTACCTGGCTGAATGCGTCGGCCTCGACTTCGAGCGTCAAACCTTCTTCGAGCTCCACATCGGTCAGCGCTTCGCCTATCAGCAGTCGCGAGCGTTGCGCGCGCACGATGATCCCGGCACATGTCGCATCTTGTTCGAGCATTTGCCGCGCATCCGCGATCGCTTTCGGCTGCGGTAGCTGATCGACGTCCACGACCAGAATCTGTTTGCCGCGGTTGCCGACCAGCTCAATCTCGCGGCATCGCCGTCCGAAGATTTTCGCCAGCTTCCGGGCCGGAGCCAGTTCGATACCTTCTTCGGCCACCAGGCAGTGATCGATTTCCACCAACCGGTCGCTGCCCAATTCGTGAAAGCCGAGCTTGCCATCGGCTCCGACCTGGAGCCGAATCCGTGATCGGTAACCAAATTCTGCCGTAGCAGGCACGATAAGATTCTCGTGGCTCACCGAAACGCCGGTCGCGCGGCTCAGCTCGCTCGCAATCAATCGCGACTTGAGCTCGAGCTGCGCCTGGTAGGAAATCTGCTGCCAGTCGCAACCACCGCATCGCGGTAGAAAAGGACATGGCGGCTGACGCCGGCCGGGTCCAGGCCGCACGATTCGCTCGAGTTCGGCAACGGCATAGTCACGACGTTCAGATTTTATCCGCACGTCGACCACGTCGCCGGTTACGACATTGGGCACCATCACGGTCTTGCCCGCGAGATGGCCTACGCCGAAAGGACCGACGGTCATGCTCTCGATTTCCAGTTCAGGCATCGAAATTCAGGAATGACCAGGCTCGATTGCGGCGATCAAGAGCAAGTTTATTAGACACTCAAGCCGCTACCAAGCCCGCGCCGACCCCACCTATAATAATTGATGGGGTTTGATATCGGACGCCCACAGAACTGGAGATTAGTTTGTCAATCGGAGAGAACATTCACGAGCTGATCGAAAAAAGCGCGGCGCCGGAGCGCGGCCACCAACTCGCGGTCTTCGCTGATCGCCTGTTCGCCCGGCTGCCGACCGACGTAGCGGCGCGCATGTCGGCGCAAGCGCAGGTTGAACTCGCGCAAAGCTGCTTCGATTTTTTTTCCGTTCGCACCTCGCCGGTCGAAATCCGCGTCAGCGATCGCGTGGCCGATAGCGGCGACGGCCAGCCGCTGATGGCGATCGAGACGGTAATGGAGGATCGTCCGTTCATCGTCGCCACCGTGCACGAGTTCGTTCATCAACTCGAAATCCCGGTCCGCTTGCTGCTCCATCCGGTTTTGCGTGTGGCGCGCGACGCTGAAGGAAAACTGGTCAGCATCGAAAGCGCCAGCGCCAGTGAACACGCCGAGTCTTTCATTCATCTCGAAATCGAAGCCGCCGCGCACACGCAGGACATCGTCGCCGGGCTCAAGCGGCGATTGGAGATCCTGGCGCAGGTCACCGGTGATTTTCACGCCATGACCGCGCGAACGCTGGCGATCTGTGACGAACTTGCCGCAGCGCGCGAGCTGATCGAGGTTCGCGATTTTCTAAGATGGGCCGTGCATCATGGATTTTTCTTCCTCGGCTATCGCCGCTACGTGGTCGAGAAGGACGACGGCTGCCGATCGGTTGCGGTTGAGCCGGGCTCAGGTCTGGGGATTCTGCGCGCCGAAGAGCGCTCCCAGTTCGCGCATCCGCAAGGGCTCGACTTTCTGAGTCAACCCGAGCGCGATTTCGTGATTAAAGGTCCGGTGCTGGTGGTGGCCAAGACTCGCGCCGTCTCCGAGATCTATCGCTGCCAGCCGATGGACGAGATCGTGCTGCGCCGAGTCGATTCGCACGGACAGACGGTGGCGTTCGATCGTTTCCTGGGGTTGTTCACCACCACCGCAATAGCTGAAGAGGCACAGCACATTCCGATTCTGCGCGCCAAGCTCAGGGATGTGTTGGAAGCCGAGCACGCCATACCCGGATCGCACGACTTCAACGAACTGGTCGGGACCTTCAACAGCTTCCCGAAAGAGGAGTTGTTCCGCGCCTCGGCGGTCGAGCTGCGCAAAGAATTCGACTTTATCCTGGACCGCATGAACGACGATCGCGTGAGCGTTCATGTAAGCGTCGACAGTCTGCGCACCGCGGTTGTGGTGCTCGTGGTGATGCCGCTGGAGCGCTTTTCGTCCGAAGTGCAACTTCGGATCGAGGAAGCGATGGCGCGCCAACTCCGCGGCGCGCCGCTCTATCGTCACCTCGCGATGGGCGACTACATGGCGCGCTTGCTGTTCGCCTTTGCCGCGCCCGCGCCAACCTCGGAGCTGAGCGAACGACTTGAAGCCGAGGTTATCGAAATCGCGCAGAGCTGGGAGGAGCGCCTGCGCCGTCAGTTGAGCGAGCGCGTAGGAGAGGCGCGCGGCCACGCACTTGCCTCCGAGTATGGCGCCGCTTTCAGCGCCGAGTACAAAGCCAGTACCGAGGTCAGCCGCGCGGTCGCCGACCTCGAGCAGATCGAGGCGATGCTGGCGTCAGGCCACACCGCGGGCGCAGCGATTTATCCGGCAGCGCCGGGCGGCTCTTCGGAGCACGTGAGCGAGCTTCGCATCTATCAGCTCGGTCAGGCGCCCGCGCTTTCGGAATTGATGCCGCTGTTGCAGAACTTCGCTATTCGCGTGCTGTCGGAAAACGCGCACGCGCTGACCTTGCGCCGTGAAGGAAAAGCCCTGCACGCATTTGTTCAGGCGTTTATCGTGCAAGGCGTGGCGCATCAGGCGCTGGCGGAGGTACCTGGCGCCGGCCTGCTCGCCGACGCGTTGACCGCCGCGCGCAACGGCTTGATTCAGGACGATCAGCTCAACGCGCTAACGCTTAGTGCGGCGTTGTCCTGGCGCCAGGTTGCGCTCCTGCGAGCATACCTGCACGCAGCCTTCCAGATGAAGCTCGGACCGGCGCCAGCGGCCTTGGAACGGGTTTTTCTGCTCTACCCCGAGCTGGCGCGGCGGCTGCTCGATTTTTTCACCGCTCGGCTCGATCCGGCGAGCGACGCTGAATCCGCCAAGGTGGAAAAAATCAAGGCCGCCTATCTCGAAAGGTTGGCAACGGTCGATAACATCGTCGACGACCACGTCGCCCGCGCTGTGCTCTCGATGGTGGAGGCGACGGTTCGCACTAACTATTTCAATCCGCCGACGACGCCGACCCCTTATATCGCGCTCAAATTCGACAGCGGCAAGATACCCAATCTGCCCGACGTTCCTCCGCTATACGAAATCCACGTTGATAGCGCGCGGATGGAGGGATGCCATCTGCGTGCGGGCAAGATCGCGCGCGGCGGGATCCGCTTCAGCAACCGTCTCGACGACTATCGCACTGAAATCCTGAGCCTGATGAAGACGCAGACCGTGAAGAACGCGATCATCGTTCCGGTCGGCGCCAAGGGCGGCTTCATCGTGCGGCCGCGGCCCGGGCACACGATCGAGCCCGCGGACGTGGTCGAAGCCTACACGACATTGATCAGCGCGATGCTTGACTTGACCGACAACCTGATCGACGGGCTGGCGATCCATCCGGCGCAGGTCAAGGTGATGGATGACGACGGTCCCTACCTCGTGGTCGCTGCGGACAAGGGGACCGCAAGCTTTTCAGATCTCGCCAACGAGATTGCCGAGAAACGGAGCTTTTGGCTGGGTGACGCTTTCGCTTCCGGCGGCCGCTACGGTTACGATCACAAGCATCTTGGGATTACCGCACGCGGCGCGTGGGAGTCGGTAAAACGGCATCTGCGCGAGATGGGGCGCGACGTGCAACGCGGCGCGCCGATCACCGTGGTCGGCATCGGCGACATGTCCGGCGACGTCTTCGGCAACGGGATGCTGCAATCCACCAATATCAAGCTGTTGGCGGCCTTCGATCATCGTCATATTTTCATCGATCCCAATCCCGATCCGCACGCGAGTTTCGCCGAGCGCAAGCGCCTTTACGAATTGCCTAACTCGAAGTGGTCGGATTACAGCCCCGCGTTGATCAGCGCGGGCGGTGGGGTTTTTCGCCGCGGACAAAAACGTATCGCGCTCAGTATCGAGGCGCGCGCGGCGCTGGGAATCGAAGCCGCCGAACTCGACGGCGACAGCCTGGTGCGTTCGATTCTTCGCGCCGGCGTCGATCTGCTCTACAACGGTGGAATCGGCACCTACGTTCGCGCAAGCGACGAGACCGACACGCAGGTTGGGGACCATGCCAACGATACCTGCCGGATCGCGGCCAACGACTTGCGCGCCAAAATCGTGGTGGAAGGCGGCAACCTCGGCTTCACTCAGAAGGCGCGAATCGAGTACGCGCTCGCCGGCGGCCGCATCAATACCGACGCCATCGACAACTCGGCTGGCGTCGATCTTTCAGACCATGAAGTCAATCTGAAAATCCTGCTGCAAGCGCCGCTCAAGGCCGGAACCCTCAGCCTGGAGCAGCGAAATCGGATGCTCGAAGACGCAACCGACGAAGTGGTTCGGCAAGTGCTGCTCGACAATCGCGATCAGGTGCTTTCTCTGAGCCTGGAGCAGATTCGCAGCCGAACCGTGACCGCCTTCCGCGACCACCTGACCGCGATCGAGAATCGCGGATTGCTGCGCCGTCACGAAGAGGCGCTTCCGGGGCGCGAGGAGTTGAGCGAACGGCGCCGGCATTTTCCAGGCCTTACCCGGCCGGAGCTGGCAGTGATCAGCTCCTACACCAAGCTCGATCTCACCCGTATCCTCGATGGTACGCGATTGATCGCTCAGCCGTACCTGATCGAGCGTTTCCTGAGGCCGTATTTCCCGCATTCGATCGCCGCCTCGATGGCCGCAGAGATCGCGCAGCATCCGCTGCGGCGTGCGCTTATCGCGACCGAACTGGTCAATGAGCTGGTTGACAGCATGGGCTCGACCTTCGTCTTCATCCTGAGCCGGGATTATAACGTCAGCGCTGAAGAAGCGGTGCGGGCGTGGCTGATCGCGAACGACATTCTCGACGTGCACACGCGGATCGAGGGGCTCAAAGCCGCCGTGAATGAACTAGGCGTCGAGGGTGAGATAAGGGCCATCCTGGTGCTCGATCATGCGCTTGATCGTGCGGCGCGCTGGATGCTGAGCAACGCCGAGGTCTCGGGACTCGAAGTGGCGCAAGCCGTGGAGCGCTTCAAACCGGCGCTTGGCCTCATCAGCCGCGAGTTCGATACCTATCTGGCGGGACCGGAACGCGAACGGCTCGAGGCGGTTTATCGCGAGTTGCGCACCGCAGGCCATGGCGAGGAACCAGCCCTGGAGATGGCGCGCGTGGCCTTCGCCAACCATCTGTTGACGGTGATCAGCCTCGGCTTCGAGCTGGATTCGAATCCGAAATCGGTCGCGGCAGTCTATTTCGGGCTGGGTGAAATAATTGACTTCGCGGTGCTCGAGCGCGCGATCGAGGCGATCACCAGCGAGGATCGATGGGAGCAGCGCGCCGCGCAGGAGCTCGGCAGCGAGTTGCTTGAATCGCGCGCGAAGCTCACGAGAACCGCCCTGGTCGATTTTCCAGGAGGCGATGCCGCAGACGCGCTGGAGCGTTTGCGCCGCAGTCATGAACGGGAGCTTGGCTCGGTGCAGAGTCTGCTGTCGGAGCTAAGGCCGCTCAAGCAAATCAGTCTGCCGGCGCTCCAGGTCGCGATCCGAGCGCTGGCACGGCTGGTTTGAGAGCGTCAGGCCTGCATCTGCTGGCTTAGCGGCGCGGTCGCGGGTAGCGGAGCATCAACCACGGTCGCGGGCTGCTCACCCATCACTGCGTTGAGATCCTGATAGAGGCGAACTCCGGCGGCATAAAAGAAGGCCGTGGTTCCGTAGGTCACGCACATCCACATCACGTCGAAGATCAATACTATCGCCGCCCAAAAGACGCCGCTGGTGATAGCGAAAAAGCCCAGCACGAAGCCGCCGCCCACGAACACCGCGCTCGACCACGAATTGAAGCCGGACCATACCGCGAGGAACACTACCACTCGAATCGCGACCTTAAAAAAGCGCCCCCTCATAAGCTCGCGGCTGTGAAGCAACGCGGCCCATCCGCGCTGATTATCCAGCACCAGCGCATACTGCGCGAAGTAAAGCCAGATGAATGCCAAAAATCCGGGAACGATCAACAACACGAATCCAACCACGGTCGCTAGCAGCTGAAGCGCCGCGACCCAAAGAAATGACGGTAGCAGATGAATCGCGCGGCGATATATCGCGAGGACCTCATTGAGCGGAGTCGCCTCGCGCAGTCCCTTCTGAACCCGCTCAAGCGTGCACAACACCAGCAGGTTGGCAACGAACGTGATGAACGCGAACAGCAGTTCGAGCACCCGTATTTCCCAGGCCGGGAAAAGCGGCGCCACCGGCTCGGCGGCGGACGGATTGTACGGAGCCTGCACCGTGTGCCATCCGACGCTCACGCTGTGCGTCCCGGACTCGAAGGTATGCAACAGCTGATGTTGCAGGTTGAGAGCGTCGGGCAGCAGGCACAGGGAAGCCATGATCACCAGCGGCGCGAGCGCGAAGCCGATGATCGTCCAGTTGCCGGTCATATCGTGAACGGCGTTGGCGAGATAAATGAAACTGCCTTTGAGTCGTGCCGATGCCATTGGCTGATCGAGGTTGGCATCCGCGGCGCAAGGAGACAAGTCCTTCGCGCGCATGATCTTTCGATTATCTTTGCGCGTCCGCGTGGTGGCGTGGAGAATGCACGACGATGATATAATCTCGAATCTGCAGGCTGACCGCATCCATCCTGGAAGCGCCGAGCAACCATCACGGCCGGCCAGCAGCGCGCCTCAAGCATTCGCAGTGAGAAGGCAAATGGATGATGACAATCGCGCGGCCGAAATCGCGCGCGAACAAAAGCTGATTCGCCGCCTGCGCATCCTGGTCGAATTGACCACCGCGCTGATCGCTCAGGACGATTCGCTGACACTGGAGCAGGGTTGGGAGCATGTTCGCGCGCTGAAAGCGGCGGCCGTAGCGATGTTCCCGGGTAAGGAGGAGGTCTTCGACCTGCTGTACTTGCCGCGCTTCTCGCGGTTGCTCGCCGAGCGCTTCGGCGCCAATTGAGGACACGCCGCGTTGGTGGCGATCAAGCTTAGCGGACAACCTGGCGGCAGACTTAGCGGGACGATCGCCGCCCCCGACGGCACCGAGTTCCGCGGCCGCATTAGCTTTTCGGATCGGATCCAATCAATCGAATCGATGACCGAGGGCAGCGACGATTACATCGTGCCCGGCCTGATCGATCTTCAGGTTAACGGTTCGCACGGCGTGGATGTGATGAACGCGTCGGCGCAGGAAATCGGCACGCTGAGCCGTCATCTGGCGCGCGAGGGCACCACCGCGTTTCTGCCCACTGCGATCACGTCGCCACTCGAATACATCGCGGGTGTTCACGACGCGATCGCGGATGCGCTGGCTAGTCAAGGCGACCACGACAGAGCCTCGGCCGCAATTCTGGGTATGCATTTGGAGGGACCGTTCATTTCACCGGCGCGGCTCGGCGTTCATCCTCAATTCAATCTTGATCCGCGCGACGAAGCGCTCGATCAGATCCTGATGCTCGAGAAACTGCGGCTAATCACACTCGCGCCCGAACTCGACGGCGCACTTGAAGCGATTCGGCGCTTGACCGCACGCGGCGTAGCGGTTTCGATTGGACATTCCGACGCCACGCTGGAGCAGGCACGTGCGGGGATTGCCGTCGGCGCGCGCATGTTCACTCATCTATTCAACGCGATGCGACCGCTGAATCATCGCAAGCCCGGTGTGGCCGCGGCGGCGATGCTTCCATCTCATGCCATCGCAGCGGTAATTCCCGACGGTGTGCACGTGCATCCCGAGATACTGCGTTTGGTCTATCGCACTCGCGGCGTGGAAGGGATGTTCATAACGACTGACAAAGTGGCGCTCGCGGGCACCGACCCAACCGCAACCGGCACGTTCGCGGAGCAGCCGGTACGCGTCGCCGACGGCGCCGCGCGGCTTGGTGATGGCTCGCTCGCGGGCAGCGTCATCTCGATGCTCGATGGTATGCGTGTGATGGTCGATAAGGTCGGCGTGTCGGTGAGTCACGCGGCGCTGATGGCGGCGACCAATCCGGCGCGAGTCTTAAGCGTCGCCGATCGCGGCGCTATTCAGGTCGGCGCGCGCGCGGATTTGTTGCTGCTCAGCCGCGAACTCAAGCTGAAAGCCGTTTTCGTCTCAGGCAGCGAACTCCATTAGTCTCAGCAATGATCGTTCGTTATCAAACCGAAGATCGACCGGAGGAATGAAATCGAATGCCGCTGAACCAGGCTTGCGTGGGCAAATCCTATCCGCCCGTAACCGCAGAAGTCAGCCGTGAAGCGCTCGAGAAATACGCCCGCGCATACAACGACGATAATCCTGCGTTCTTCGATATTAAGCGCCCCGGCGGGATCATCGCGCCGCCACTGTTCGGCGTGGTAGTGACGTGGCCTGCGCTGGTCCAAGCGATCGGCGATTCCGATCTGCATGTTGATTTTCTGCGTCTGCTTCACGGCGAGCAGGAAATGGAG
>DATJOQ010000297.1:0-5046 GCA_035506935.1 Binataceae bacterium (SeqCode)
TCCCACCGATTTCAAACGATCATCTCAAAACTATCGGGCGGAAGAATAAGACCAAAGTCCTATTTCCTTTAGAGTCTGCCTTGTTGCAGTATGTTACCGACCGAGATTACGGATTGTGTTACGGATTGATAACGGACGACTGAAACGGGAGATGGGGCCAAGAATGATGTTGAACAAACTCAATCGCAGAGCAGCAGCGTCGGTGTTCGGGGTTGGCTTGCTCGGAACGATGCTAGTGATAGCGGGATGCTTCTCGACAACGGTCGAGAGCACACCCGAAGCCGCCAAGCAGGCTGAAGCAGGCGAGGCATTACCACCAGCGGTAACCGGTTTCATGGGCGCAGATGCGTCCAAGCTTACCCCGGGTCCGGAGGGTGGAGCTGCTCTGGCGTATATCAATCCGAACGCGCAATGGAGCACCTACACCAAGATCCAGTTGCTGCCGGTCGAGTTCTGGGCGGCTGCGGACTCAACCGTATCGGCGGATGACCAGAAAACTCTGACGACCTACATGTACAACGACCTAAAGAAAGACCTTCAACAGAACTTCACCATCGTGGATCAGCCAGGGCCGAATACGATGACTCTGCGGGTTGCGTTAATGGACGCGACGACCGCGACTCCCGGGTTGCGCAGCGTTTCGGTGGTCATTCCTCAGTTGAAGATCATCAACGTAGCTCAATCGATGGTGACCGGCAGCTATGCATTCGTCGGATCGGCGGAAGCGGAGATGAAGCTAACCGATTCGGTGACGGGAGAATTGCTGGCAGCCGCACTGGACAAACGTGCGGGCGGTGCGGGAATCAAGAACGCCACGTCCTTTAAATGGGGCGACGCTCAGAACGTAATGGATTACTGGGCCGCAAAGATCAATTCACGGCTGCTTGAATTACAGGGAAAGACCCCAGCTCAGAGCTGAACAGCATCCAGCCAAGAGCCGCCACCTTTCAGCATTAGACGGCTCAAAAATCCTGCTTCGTCACTACGCCGACAAGTCCAGGGCGAGCGAATACTCAGTTGCTGAACTGGGTATTCGCTCAAGAAACGCCCGCCAAGCGACGTGAAGAAGCTGATGGAAGCGGAGCGGGATAATCACATGAGCGAATAATGTAAGTGCCGCGGGGGCTCATGCAGCGAGGAATGCTCACCGCGCGCTTTGCAGACCCCGGGCTTTCGCGAAATCGATGTCCGCGGCGCGGACACCTAACCGCTCCGCCATCAGAACCAGCTCGGCAAAAGAATCGGCCTCCATTTTCGTCATCACTCGGCCGCGATGCTGCTTGATGGTCTTTTCAGAAGTCCCGAGCTCGGCCGCGATTTGTTTGTTGAGCAGACCCGCGGCAACCAAGCCAAAGACCTGGTTCTCGCGCACTGTGAGCCGTCTTTGACGAGCCTTGAGTGTTTCGATTTCGTTCGAGGAGGTGATCAAGCTTCGGCTGCGATCGATTGCCTGCTTGATGGCTTCGAGCAGCGCGGCACTGTTCGCCGGCTTTTCCAGGAAATCAACCGCACCGCTTTTCATCGCAGCCACGCTGGCAGTGACATTGCCATGCCCGGTGATGAAAACCATCGAAAGGTGCGGCAGCCGCTCGTGCAAAATGCGTTGAAGTTCCAGGCCGTTGATTCCTGGCATGCGCAAGTCGGAGACCACGCAGGCAATCGATTCCAGGCTCGACGCCGCGAGAAATTCCTGTGCAGAGGCGAAGGCGCGAGCCTCGACTCCAGTGCCTTTCAGCATGCGCGCAAGCGATCTTCGAATCGATGCATCGTCATCGATGATCGCGATTTGCCTCTTGTCGGCGGCGTCCAAGTCTTCCACCTTTCGCTAATTCGATGAGGAATAGATCGGCAGGTCAATTCCAAATGTCATCCCGCGATCAGGGTTCGGTGATGCTGTCAGCCGGCCGCCATGCGACTCAACAATAGATCGCGAAATAGCCAGCCCCATACCCATGCCATCAGGCTTGGTAGTGAAAAAAGGATCGAAGATTCGCGGAAGAGCCTCGGCATCGATTCCCCCTCCCGAGTCTCGCACCAGAATCTGCGCCGATCGTTCACTCACGGGAACCTTTACCACGACTTGCCGCGATCCATGCCCTGCACCCGCTACCGCTTCGAATGCATTGAGCACGAGATTGAGTACCGCCTGCTGCAACTGGACGCGATCGCCAAGAACGATCGCCGCCGCGGGCGCCAGATCGAGAGCAAATGAGACATTGCGCGTGAGGGCGTCGCTGCGGACGATTTTCGCGACCTCGCCGACGAGATGCCCGAGCTCGAGCTCGGTTTTTTTCAGTTCCTCGCCGCGGAAAAGCGAGCGCAAGCGCTTTATCACGTCGCTCGCGCGCGCGGCGTCTTCGATCATGTCCCCGATAGCGGCTCTGACTTCTCCGAGATCCGGATCATGTGTCGCGAGCAAGCTTTGAATCGCCTCGGCATTTTGCAGGATCGCGGCCAAAGGCTGATTCATTTCGTGCGCAACCGAGGCGGTCAATTCGCCCATCGGCGCAATCCGCGCTGCGCGGGTCAACTCGGCGCGCAGCTTCGCGGTTTCGACCGCAGCGCGCTTCCTTTCGAAGGCGTAGCCGAAAATCTCCGCCACGTGTTCGAGTTTTCTAACATTCTGGCGAGACCATGTTCGCTCGCGATAGAGGGCGCCGAATCCCATCGCCGCAACCACCGTACCGGCTACCCGTATCGGTACCATCACATTGGATTTCGGCCCATAGCGATGGAAGGTTTCTCGGTCGATCGCCGCTGCCTTTGGAAGGTGATCCGGACTCGACATCACGATCGTCTCGCCGGCCAGCATCTTTGTCTTAGTCCAGGGGAGCAGACTGTTGACGTCGATTGACTGGCTAACGAGTTCGTGTCCCTCGGGAGCCCAGCCATGAGTGATGACGGCGGAATTGTCGGAAGGATCGAACTCGGCGATGGTACTGCGATCAAGCCCGAGGGCAGAGACGATTTGTCTCAGCCAGTGATTGATCTCTTGGTCGATCTGTTCGAGCGGCGCGCGTACGAAAGCGCCGGACAGCTCAGCGACGAGTTTGTCCAAACTTCCGCTTGCCGCATCCCTGCGGGTCTGTGTTCGCTTTTTTGGGAGGCCGCCGCGGGTGCGCGCGGTCGACGCGGGTCGTCTCATGATAGGAACTCTCGTGGCTAGCGTCTCACCGAGCGCAATCCAGACGAGACGTAAACGCCGTGTATTCTCTACGAACCGATTCGCCAGGTCAAACCGTTACGTTGTCGAGGAAAGTCCGTGGACGTAACGTTTGGTTAACAAACTTCGCATGCGATGTTCCCAGGCTTGCCTGTTCTCGCGACGCTTCCCAACTGTACTCCATCAATGTTTCGCTAATTGCTTATTGCTCGAGGTTCGAGCGCGTGCGAGATAGCTTCGAGCAGCTGGCTTCGACTGAAGGGTTTGAAGAGCAGCGCGACCGCGTGAATCCGGGCGGCCATCGCCATGGTGGTGCGGTCGGTATGGCCGGTTACCAGAATCACGGGCATCAGCCGGTTGCTTGCGGCGAGTTTCTCGCAGAGTTCCACCCCGTTCATCTCCGGCAGGTGAAGATCGACGACGAAACAAGCGTTGGAAGTGGGCAGCTCGCTGTCCAGCAGCGCGCTTGGACGATCGAACGTCCGAACCGCGAAGCCTGCTCCCACTATTAACCGCCGCATCGAACGAAGCACGGAGGGATCGTCTTCGACGACGATTACCATCGGGCTGTTGTGCGGCGCCGATAAATTCAAATAGCCACCAGAAAACGCGATCGCTCCAGACTCCGGGTTCCTATTTCAGGTCACTACAAACCGGGGCTGCGCGAAATCGGACCTTGGTCTGATTCGTCGCACGATGTTCAAATCCGCCATCGGAGCTGTCTCATGTGAGACTTAGCGCGCGCGGCCTGTAACCGGATCGCATTCGATCAGTTCGCTGATCATCACCTGCGGATCGGATTGCGTGTAGTTGCGCCAGTCTTCCATCAGCTCGCGCGCAGCTTCTTCGATTCCAAACAGGCGGATGAATGCGTCGGCTTCGTCGCGCGTATGGAAATACAGCGAGTTGATCAGATGATACGGCGCGGTGAGGCCAGGCGGCGCGTAGGGATTGCGACAGGCCTCAACCTTGAACGGGCTCACGCCGCAATGTTTCTTCAGCAGCCGCAACCCCATCGGCAGATGAACCTCGTTCCAGTGTTTGAAGTTGAAAGTCGAGCCGGGTTTGTTCGGATACATTATCTCGATGCGATACATCGTGGTTTCTCACTGACTATTCGGCACGGACTTCCGAACGCGGCCAAACTACAGGATGGCGCTCGGGCTCGAGATCGAGCAGGTCGCCGTCGTGAAGGTTGCTCGGGCGCTGTGCCGGAGGGGCGAACTTGCGGAAGAAGTAGCGCACGTCGTCGCCGGCATATCGGAACGTAACTGCGCGCCGCGCGCGAGTCTCCGACGAATTGCCGCCCGCGCCGTGGAGGGTCCTCAGATGATGCACCACGAGGTCGCCCGGCCCAGGCGCGTAGGTCGCAATATCGAAATCGGACTCATGGCCTTCGATCGCGGGGATCGATTCGCCGGCGTCGTCAGGCGCGGTCGCATCGCTGATGAAATAGTTCACCTTGTAGATCTTGCCGGACTTGTGAGAACCACGCAGGTACTGAATCAATCCCTGCTCTGGAGTTTCACGATCGGCCGGCACGCGAATCGCGCAGACCTTGTTGCCCGAAATGTGATCATAACCCTGATCCTGATGCCAGGCGGTGCGCTCCATCGTGCCCGGCGGCTTGACCAACAATTGATCGTCGTACAGATAGAGCTTGCTCGACCCCATCAGCAGCGCGGCGATCTCTGGCACCGGAGAATCGATCGCCAGTTCGCGAATCAGCGGATGAATCTGCCAGGCGCTGGTGATCGACAGGAAATGTCCGCGGCTGGATTTTGGCCTAACGCGCTTGTCGAATGCGACCCGTCCGGCAAGTTGCCGCGGCGAACCCCATTCCGGCACACCCGGGGGCGGCGCGGCGGCGGACGAACCCGCCG
>DATJOQ010000298.1:0-2477 GCA_035506935.1 Binataceae bacterium (SeqCode)
CGATCTTGTCTTCGCCCGCATCTTCATCCGAGGTCATATGCCCGACGTCGGTCACGTTCATTACGTGATGCACTTGGTAGCCGTGAAAGCGGAGCGCGCGCTTGAGCGTATCGACGAACAGGTAAGCCCGCATGTTGCCGAGATGCTGGGGCAGGTACACGGTCGGGCCGCACGAGTAGAGCGTCACCGCCGGCGGCTTGAGCGGGTCGAATCGCTCGACCCGGCGGGTGAGCGTATTGAAGATGCTAAACGGTCGCATCGATATCACGCCCAGACAGGATGAGCGTTCGGCGGGCGGCGTTCAATCGGAGCCGGCGTTCGAGGGCGTGGCCCGGCGCTTGGGCTGAGATCGATAACGCGCCGTCGCAATCCGCTTGTATTGCCATTCGGCCAGCCGGGCGAAACCGGGCGCGTACCACAGATAGGCAGCCAGCCCGGTGATGCCCGACTGGCGGCGCAGGATCTCATTGATCGCGCGGGCCCCGCGAAAAACCCTTCCGCGATCGTCAACCACGTGCAGCTCGCGCATCAGGTCTTTCCGATCGAGGCCCGGAAAGGTCGCGGCTACCGCCTGGTCGTGAAGGTTGAGCAGGTCGATTTCACCCGAGTTATCGAATTGGCGCACCGCCTGAATCATCGCGCAGCAAAGATCGCAGGCGCCATCGTAAAGCACCGCCAAACGTCCGGTCGCAGCGCGGCTGGCAGCTTCAATCCGAGTGGCGGACATGCGGGAAAGCCCGGCTGCTTCTAGCGCTGCGACCAGCGCGGATTTGCGCTCTCCCGTTTGCGCTTGAGATTCTCGTTCGCGATACGCCATTCGTAGCCGTCAAGCAACGAGCGCCATCCGGCCTCGACCGAATTGGTCGAGGTCGCCAGCGTGGTCCACGAAAGATTGCCGTCGGAGAATTTCTTGATCGACACGACCTCGGCTTCAGTGGATTCGCCCGCCGCGTGGGAATAGGTCTCGGTGACGCGCACCTGTTCGAGATACGGGAAATGTTTGAGCAGCGCTTTGCGCAGCGCGAGATCGAGCGCATGCACGACGCCGACGCCGCGTGCCGCGCCGGTCTCCTCGGTATTGCCGATATGAATCACCACGGTCGCATCGATGGTCATGCGGCCTTCGTAGTTATCGTCAATCACTCGGCGCCGCACCACCTCGAAGGGCGCGATGTAATCGGCTGCACCGCGCAACTCCTGGAGCTCGCGCGAGGCCTGCGGCGCTTCGGTTTCGTGAAAAATCGATTCCTGCCGAGTTCCCATCGCAACGCCCTACTTAGATTATCGTAGCGTGTGAGCGGACTTTCAAGGCAATCAAACAACGTCGTCGCCCGGATATCCATAGGATTAGGATCCCGCCGGGCACGCACCTACATCGCGAGTCCACCGTCGACCTGGATCACCGCGCCGGTGATATAGCCGGCGGCGGCCGAGAGCATGAACGCTGCCACCGGTGCGACGTCTTCGATCCGGCCGAAACGGCCCAGCGGGATCAGATTCTGCGCCGCGGCGCGATGTTCCGCGGGCAGCGCCGCCGTCATGTCAGTCTCGATAAAGCCCAGCGCGAGCGCGTTGACGCGCACGCCGTGCCGCCCGACTTCCTTGGCAAGGGCCTTGGTCATCCCGATCAGTCCGGCCTTCGAAGCCGAGTAATTTACCTGCCCCGGCATCCCGACCAACCCGCTGATCGAACTGATGTTGAGGATCGCGCCGCGCTTGGCCTTCATCATGTTGAACACCGCGGCGCGCGAAAAGTTGAAGGCCCCGGTCAGATTGGTGCGGATCACCTCCGACCAATCCTCCTCGGACATCATCATGATGAGCTTGTCGCGGGTGAGCCCGGCGTTATTCACCAGCGCGTCGATTTTCCCGAAGCTCTGCTTGACCTCGTTCACCATCTCGCGAACCGCTTTGAGATCGCCCGCATCGACCTTGAAGGCGAGCGCCTTGACGCCCAGCGCCTCGAGCTCGCTCTTCAGTTGCGCGGCCGCCTGATCGCTACGCAAATAGTTGAAGGCGACGTGGCCGCCGCAGCGCGCGATCTCCAGCGCTATCGCGCGTCCGATACCGCGGCTCGCACCGGTCACGATCGTGCCCATCCCGTCGAGGTACTTCACGATTTTCTTTCTGTCATGATAACGCTATGCAGCGCTAGCCCGCGATCACGATCATGCTACGTGCGAGCAACCGAGAGAAATCCAAGAGGATCGAGGACTGGCTCGATCGGTGACTGCTAAACGATTTGGAACGCTGATGGACGTTTAGGCGCTGAACGACGAGCCGCATCCGCAGACCCGGCTGGCCCGGGGATTATCGAAACGGAAGCCGGCGTTATGCAGTCCTTCGACGTAATCGAGCGTGGTGCCGGCGACGTAGGGAATCGAGAGTTCATCGACGAGCACCTTCAGGCCGTCGATTATTGTGACGGCGTCGCCTTCTTTCTGCGCATCGAAGTTGAGCGTGTACTGAAAGCCGGA
>DATJOQ010000299.1:0-4586 GCA_035506935.1 Binataceae bacterium (SeqCode)
CATGGCTCGCGAAATGGGCGCGATGATGACGGCGATCATCATGTCGGGAAGAACCGGAGCTGCGTTCGCGGCCCAACTCGGCTCGATGAAAGTGACGCAGGAGGTCGACGCGTTGACCACTATGGGAATCTCTCCCTTCGAATACCTGGTCCTGCCCCGGATGCTAGCGCTTATCCTGATGATGCCGTTGCTGTGCGTGTTTTCGGACGTGGTTGGAATGCTGGGCGGAGCAGCGGTCGGCACCGGCATGCTGGATGTACCGCTCAGATCCTATTACCGAGAGACAATCTCTGCGGTATCGCTTACTGATTTCTTCGGTGGGCTGTCCAAGAGTGCGGTATATGGCGGCCTTATAGCAATGGCCGGATGCCTTTATGGCTTCAAGTCTGGTTCTAGTTCTTCTGCTGTAGGCGACGCGGCGACCAAAGCGGTGGTCAGCGGGATCGTCATGATCGTGGTGGCATGTGGAATCTTCGCCGTGATTTTCAACGTCCTTCACATTTGAGGCGACGCTCTGAGCAATCGAGTCCACACTCCAGGGGAGCCACAAATCGCCGTGCGCGACCTTACGATGGCGTTCGGCAGTTTTGTATTGATGCGCGATCTCAATTTCGTGGTCAATCATGGCGACGTGTTCATTATCATGGGCGGAAGCGGCTGCGGAAAGAGCACCCTGCTAAGACACCTGGTTGGTCTGATCGAACCGGCGAAGGGTGAGATTTTTTACGATGGATTCAATTTCACCAAGGCCGAACCGCAAGAACGGGAGCTGATGTTACGGAAATTCGGGATTCTGTATCAGAGCGGCGCTCTGTTCAGCTCGCTTACCTTGATCGAAAACGTTGCTCTGCCGCTGGCTGAATTCACCAAACTCCCGCTGTCGCAGATTCGCGAGATATCCGCAGTCAAACTAGCGTTGGTTGGTCTCAGCGGATTCGAAGAATACTACCCCAACCAGATCAGTGGCGGTATGCAAAAGCGAGCCGGCCTGGCGCGGGCGATGGCACTCGACCCTGAGATCCTGTTTTTCGATGAACCCTCGGCCGGACTGGACCCGATCAGTTCTCGGCTCCTCGACGGTCTAATTCTCGAACTGCGCGACAGTCTGGGAACTACTATCGTTGTGGTCACTCACGAACTGGCTAGCATCTTCACAATCGGCAACAACAGCGTGTTCCTGGATCCCGAAACTCGCACGATGATTGCGCAGGGCGATCCCAAAGAGTTGCGGGATAACTGTCCGGATCTCAGGGTCCGGCGCTTCCTGAGCCGAGCAGCGGAACAGCAAAGCGCAGAGGTGAGCCATGGCTAAGCGTGTGAGCACCACGGCGGTCGGCGCGTTTATCGTCGGAGCGCTGGCTTTGACGATCGCGACTACGATGGTGCTAGGATCCGGCCGCTTTTTCCATCCGCGCTACGAGTTTGTATGTTTCTTCGGCGGCGACCTTAATGGGCTCAAGCCGGGTGCGCCAGTCAAGTTCAGGGGCGTGCAAATCGGGAACGTGAGTGCGATTAAGTTGCGGATCGCCGGTCAGAAAAGGTTGACCGAGGTCGATGCCAAGAATGCCGCCCTGCCGGTTTTTATCGAACTCGATCAGAGCGAAATCGAAGGGCTCGGCGGCGCCGGCAATGCCGGTAGCGAGGAAGTGCTCAAAGCTTTCATCGCACGCGGATTGCGGGCCCAGCTTGCGACCGAAAGTTTGTTGACGGGTCTTCTGTACATTGATTTGGACTTTCACGAGGAAAGCCAACTCAGGTTCTTCCTGCCGCCGGGATCCGCGTATCGCGAAATCCCGACGGTGCCGACTTCGCTCGAGCAACTCCAGGGCAAGGCTCTCAAGGCATTGGCCAAACTCGACGAGATTGATTTCGGCGCGCTGATAGCGTCGATCACGGATACCGCGAAAGCGACACGCAATCTGGTAGCTTCTCCGCAATTAACCGAAACCCTGGTGCAACTTAAAGACACCGCAGCTGCGATGAAGGTTGCGATGGCACGAATTTCCGACACCACCGCCAATCTGAATGTTCATATAGACCCAGTATTGGCAAGTCTGAGGAAAACTTCGGACCAAGCCACTCAGACGCTTTCAGCCGCTCAAACCACCCTGGGTCAGCTAAACGGCACCTTCGACCCTGACTCGCCGCTCGGATATCAAATGATTCATACTCTACAAACCATGGCACAGGCGTCTGAGGCAGTTACGGCACTGGCAGATTATCTTCAACGTAATCCGAGTGCTGTGATCCGCGGCAATGCAACCTCGGTAGTGAAAGCGCAATGAACCTGAACAAAAAAAGACGTTTGATGATGGCATTGACTGCGCTAATTGCGCTGTCTGCCGGCTGTTCGGTCTTGTCGCCGCAAGAGGATCGAACCCGATATTTTGTGCTGACGCCGACTAGCCAAAGCAGTTCCGCGGCAGCGGAACCCAGTGTGGCTGGCCACGAATTATCGATCGGTCTGGGTCCAATCACCTTGCCGCGCTATCTTCAGCGTCCGGAGGTCATCACTCGTCTGAACGATACCGAATTCTCGGTGGCGGATCACGATCGTTGGGGCGAGCCGCTCGATGCCAGCGTTTCGCGGGTCCTAACGCAGGATCTAAGTAGCGATCTGCCCAACTCACAAATCGTGCAGTTTCCCTGGTCGAAAAAGATTGCACTCGACTACAGGATCTCGGTCGATTTCAGTCGCCTGGAAAGAGCTGCGGATGGCAAAACGATGGTGCAGGCGCTTTGGACCATTAGGACTGGCAAGGATAATCAACTCGTGCAGAAGGCCACGACGACAGCCATCGGTAACGCGGGCAACGATCAAAACTCTGCATCAGCAGCGCTCAGCCAAGGAATTGGCCAAGTCAGCCGTGAGATAGCGAACTCTGTGGAAATGCGGCAGAACACACAACGACAAGCGCGATCTGCCACGCAGCGTTCAGTTCAGGACGTATTCTGATCAGGCCAACCTAATCCGATTATCGCCGTTTTTTGGACAAATCCCCGGCCAGGTTGGATTTGCCCTAGTTGTAGTGACACCGCTGGCTTGGTGACGGCGGCGGGCAAATCAAGTCAATGCGCATTCGATTGCCTGCAATAATTCCAATTCTTCCACCGGTTTGTACAGAACGGCAATTGCGCTGATCTCATTCGCGTAATGCTCGGCGCGCGCATCGCGCTGGCCGGTTATTAGAATCGTCGGGATCTCGACCCCCCGTGCTCGAAGCTCTCGCCAAAGTTGAACGCCGCTCATCTCCGGCATATAGATGTCCAGCAGAAGGCATGCGTTCGTCTTCGGTAAAAGGCTGGAAAGGACATCGGACGGCCGTTCAAAAGCAGTGACTTTCAGGCCAACGCCGCGGAGCAGCCTGCTGAGTGCCGTTCTGACAAGGGTGTCGTCGTCTACCAAGATGATGTTTGCTCGTCTGATCGTCGTTCGCAGTCGTGGATGATTGCGGCGGACAGTGGACGCCCTGGCCCGGACCATCCACTGAGGCTATCTCCATCGATAACAATTTGTAATTGGACTTTAGTCGTAATGAGCGTAATTGAGATTGAAATTCAACTTTGACTTCTGCGCGATCAACTATGTCGCGAGCCGGAACGTCAAGCCGGTCCTGACGCCGCGGTTGTTCCTCGACGTGATTCTGAAATCAACAGACAGAGGGCGGCATACTTGATTTACCGCGCGGCTTGCGCGCGATGGCTTGCTTCCGCAACGCTTTTTCAGCAATATTCCGCCAGAAAAAGTTGACCACCAGTTGTGCGATTCTGAGATGCGCCGCGTAAAAACTCCCCAACTCGAGACTCGTTTTTCGGAACTCCTGGGGGTGCTGTCAACCAGATTCGCGCGGATTTCTCACAATGAAATCGAGTCAGAGGTTGGCGGGTGGCTGGAGAAGATTTGCCACTCGCTGGGATTCGATCGAGGGGTACTCGCAGAATATTTGGCCGAAAAGCGCGACTTCTATACAACCTTTCGATGGAACCGCGAGGGTTTTCCACAAGCACCCGGACCATTAGCACCAGCTTCGAATTATCTCCCATGGGTTTCAGCAACAGGCGCCCTCGGCGAAATCGTGGTCGTTCCCAGCATCGCGGAACTGCCCAAAGAAGCCGAACAAGACCGAAATTTCATGATGCAATTTGGCATGAAATCAATCCTGGGCGTGCCGCTGATTGTCGGAGGCAGACTAATCGCAGGAATTGCATTTGAAGACTTTCAGGCAGAAAGGCGATGGACGCCCACCTTGCTGGCCCGGCTTAAACTCGCAAGTGAGATCCTCGCGACTGCGCTTGAGCGCAAACGTTCTGCAATCGAGTCAGCTAAACTTCGTGATGACGCAGAGAATATCGGCCGTCTGGCTCTTCTGGGCGAGATGGCTGCAGCGATCGCGCACGAACTCAGTCATCCGCTTGGCGCCATCCTAGCAAATGCACAGGCAGCGCGGCGTCTTCTGGAGCGTCGTCATCTCAGCCTTAGCGAACTTAAGGAAGCGCTCGACGACGTGATTACCGCCGAGCGTCGCGCGGCGACCTATGTAGCCAAGGTGCGTACCATTTTCAGAAGGTCCGAACTCCACAAAGAG
>DATJOQ010000300.1:0-17235 GCA_035506935.1 Binataceae bacterium (SeqCode)
GAGCTGGAACGCCGATTTCAAGAACGGACTGGCCGGTGTGGAAGGACGCAACGAAAAGATCGAGGCGCATTTCTACGACCCCAACGGCTTGCAAATCGCCGATAGCAGCGCGGATCGTTTCGTTGGTCCGTCTCAGACCCAGGCGGATTTCAAGGGCGTCGCGCTGATTCCTTCCCTCAGCGATCATCCCTACGGCAACTACAAAGTGCGCCTGTATCTCGAGGATCAGATGCTCGCCGAGCAGGAATTCTCAGTGACCGAGGATCTCGCGGCCAAAGCCAAGGCCGAAGCAGATGCCAAGTCAGCGGCGGCGGCCACCGCGGCCGAGGAAAACAAAAAGGAAGAGGATCAGAAGCGCCTGGCGATGATCGAGGATCGTCAGCGCCGTCCGCTGGAACTGGCGGGTATCCACTTTCACAACACCACCAAGACCGGAACCGCGCTGGGGCCGGCCGCCGACACATTCGACGCCTCAAAGGTTCTGTTCGTCGATTGGCAAGTCAGTTTTAAGAATCGCCTCTATGGTCTGGAGGCGAATCAATACCGCGTCGACGCGGCGTTTGTCGCGCCGGACGGGCGCACCTTGGGCGGCGTCGATGACGTCAGAAGCGTGCCTCAGAACGCGAAGTCGGTGATCTTCAGTGGACGAGTGGGCAATTCCGCCGGCGGCGCCTTCCTGCCCGGCACCTACAGCGTCAACTTCTATCTGAATGGCCAGTACTTCGCGCAGAGAAAGTTCACCGTCCTGGCCAGCGCTGGTCCGGCTCCCGGTTTCGCCACCTACGGCTCTTCAAGCTCCAGCGGTTCGAGTAGTGGTGGCGGCGGTGGCGGTTCGGGCAATTCAAGCTTCGATACACCGACTCTGGCCAACGGCAACATCAGCGGACTGGCGGGCAAGGATAACATCCGGATGGAGATGCGGTTGCGGCCGCAGCCCAACGGATTTTTGCATGGTGAACTGCTGATTCATGAACCCGGCTACGGATTAACCCCCATCGACGGTTTCATCCGCGGCGATCATCTCGAATTTCAAGTGCCATACGGCACCTCGACGCTTTATTTCGAGGGCGAGCGGCGCCATCAGTCGCTCAGCGGCAGCTTTCAGTCGGAACCCTCCGGCGGCAAGGGTAGCTGGAGCGCGCGAATCGACTAACCCTTCTCGAGTAAACGCCTGAAGCAAAACGCACGCGCGAAGCGCCACCCCGTTTCGTAATATTGTCTGTAAAAATCATCCTTTTCCGATCGTACCCAAAGGACGTTCGGTCGTGTTTGGCAGCAAAAGGCTTTATTATCGCTAGCTCTCACGCCTGATCGATCGCCGATCTCTCTGGAACGTTACGTGCTTATTGGTTGCACTTTCCTAAGGAGTACAGCATTGGAAAGCAATGTCACCAATGGCACTAACGGCACCAACGGAATCAACGGCTCCAATGGCGCCAATCGCACAAAGGGCAAAAACGGCGTCAGCTCACACTCGAAACCGCTGCGCATCGCGCAAGTGGCGCCACTTTACGAACGAGTCCCGCCCAAGCTCTATGGCGGTACCGAACGTGTCGTCTCTAATATCACCGAAGAATTGGTCCGCCGCGGCCATGAGGTAACCCTGTTTGCGTCGGGCGATTCGCAGACCGCCGCGCGTCTCGTGCCGGGATGCTCGCAATCGCTGCGCCTATCGGGACGTCCCGACATGGGCACTTTTCTTCAACTGCCGATGCTGAGCGACGTTTACGAGCAAGCATCCAACTTCGATTTGATTCATTCGCATATCGACTACTGGAGTTTTCCCTTAGCTCGATTGGTGCCCGTGCCAAGCGTCGCGACCATGCACGGACGGCTCGACATTCCCGAGCTGAAGCCGGTTTACTTCAGGTATCGCGACATGCCGTTGGTTTCGATCAGCAACGCGCAGCGCGCGCCGCTGCCTTTCATGAATTGGGTCGCGACGGTTTACCACGGCGTATCGCGCGACCGCCTGAAATTCAGTCCGGGTCCCGGAAAATATCTGGCGTTCCTCGGAAGAATCTCGCCGGAAAAGCGTCCGGACATAACAATCGACGTAGCGAAAAAAGCCGGTATCCCGCTCAAGCTCGCGGCCAAGGTCGACGTCGTCGACCGTGACTATTTCGAATCTGTGATCAAGCCCAAGCTTTGTCCGCCCGACGTGGAACTGATCGGCGAGATCGGCGACGCCGAGAAAAACGAATTTCTCGGCAATGCGCTCGCGCTGATGTTCACGATCGATTGGCCGGAGCCGTTCGGGATGGCGATGATCGAAGCGATGGCGTGCGGCACGCCGGTGATAACGCGGCCTTGCGGCTCGATCCCCGAGGTGATCAAACCGGGGGTTTCGGGCTTTGTCGAAGAAGGCGTCGACGCACTGGTTGAAGCGGCGAAGAAAGTCGAGAGCATATCGCGCGCAGGATGCCGAAAAGAATTTGAAGATCGTTTCACGATCGAGGTGATGGTCGATCAATACGAGCGCGTTTATCGTGAACTTATCGAGCAAAAGCGCTCCGAAACCATTCGCAAATCCACCGCATCGTCACTCGAGTTGTCGAACCAGAGTTGCGGGCCACAGGCCTACACGGGACAATCTGATGCATGAGGCGTCGAAATACCGGCCCCGCGAAAGCGAGTACTCGTAACCGCGACGCGCGCGATGAAATAGAGCCACGCTCCGTACTTAAAGTCGGCGGGGATTTCTACGTTCTCGCATCCTCACTGGCATCCCGACGCACCGTGCGTGTCCTTGCTGATGGCCACAGCTTCGCCGTGTTCGATATGAGCGGCGATATCCTCGAGTCGCCGCTCGAGGCGCTCGGCTTTTTTCATTGCGACACCCGTTACTTGAGCCGCTTCGAACTAAGGATCGACGGGCGCACGCCCTACTTCCTCAACTCGTATCTGAGCGATGACAAGGCGCAATTGCGGGTCAATCTGACCAATCCTGATCTGGACGTGCACGACGACTCGATCAATTTGCCGCGCGATTCGATCCAGATGGAAGCCGGATGGGTGCTGCGCGGAGCGGCGCTCCTGTACCGGTTGAAAGTACGCAACTACGCACGATCGCAGGTTGAGATGCCGCTCGATTTTTTGTTGGGCGTCGATTTTGGCGACATATTCGAGGTCCGCGGCGTCAAGCGCAAACGTCACGGTGAGATTTTTCCGCCCGAAATTCGTGGCCAGTCCGTAAGGTATTCGTACAGCGGGCTCGACGGCGTAAAGCGCATCACCGACATCGCCTTCGATCCCTCACCCGCCGCTTTGAGCGGTGGACGCGCCGCTTTCCCGCTGAAACTTGCTCCCGATGAAAGCGCCGAATTCGAAATTAGCATCGTTGGCGGAGGCCAGCCGGAAATTTCGCGCGCGCACACCAAGTCTCCGCTCGATTTCGATGGCGCGCTGAACGAGCGCAGAACGGAAGTGGAAGATTCGCGAGCGGAATGGTCCAGGTTCGCCGCCGGCAACAACATTTTCGACTCGCTGCTCCAGCGCTCGGCCGCGGACCTGAACTCGATCATCTCCCACTCTGCCGACGGCAACTTCATGATGGCCGGCATCCCGTGGTTCGCGACACTGTTCGGCCGCGACAGCTTGATAACCATGCTCTCGCTGCTGCCGTTCAATCCGGATATCGCGGCGCATACGCTTCGCGCGCTTGCCCGTCTGCAGGGAACACGCGTCGACGATGCTCGCGACGAACAGCCCGGCAAGATCGTGCACGAGATCCGCGCGGGCGAGATGGCCGCGACCGGCGAAGTGCCGTTCGGACGCTACTACGGCAGCGTGGATTCGACCCCGTTGTATCTATGGCTGCTCGGCCGTTACGTCGACAACACCGGCGATCTGGCTTTCGCCGAAGAATTGTGGCCGAGCGCCGTGCGCGCGCTCGAATGGATCGAACGATGGGGCGACCGCGACGGCGACGGATACGTCGAATATATGCGCGAGACGCCGCGCGGATTGGCAAACCAGGGATGGAAAGATTCGTTCGACGCGATCTCGCACGCCGACGGCGAGCTCGCGCGTCCTCCGATCGCGCTGGCAGAAGTGCAGGGCTATGTCTACGCCGCGTACACGAGTCTGGCCGGCGTGGCGTCGCGGCTGGGACACGGCCATATCGCGAGCAAGCTCTCTGAAAAAGCCGCGTCGCTCAAAAAGGCCTTCTCCCGCGACTTCTGGCTGGAGCGCGAACGCACCGTGGCACTGGCGCTGGACGGTGAAAAACGTCCGTGCCGGGTGATGGCGTCCAATGCCGGCCATTGTCTGGCAACCGGTCTGCTCGACAGCGATCAGGCCGATGCACTCGCGGAGCGCCTGATGGCCGACGATATGTTCTCGGGCTGGGGCGTGCGCACGCTGAGCGCCAGCGAGAAACGCTACAATCCGATGAGCTATCACAACGGTTCGGTATGGCCGCATGATAACGCGATCGCCGCGATGGGTCTTGCGCGATACAACAAAGGCGCCGGAGCGATGCGCATTTTGCAGGGCCTGTTCGAGGCCGACATCAGCCTGAACACGGGAAGCCTGCCCGAATTGTTCTGCGGCTTTCCGCGCGAGCAAGGGCTCGGTCCGGTGCCCTATCCGGTCGCCTGTTATCCGCAGGCGTGGTCGGCGGCGAGCGTCTTCATGATCCTGCAAACCACGCTCGGGCTGCGCGTGATCGGTGCCGAGCGCAGAGTCGTAATGGATTCGCCGCTAATCGCGCCGTGGCTCGATTGGCTGCGTATCGAGCACTTGAAGGTGGGCGACGGTTCGGTCTCATTGGCGATTCGCCGCGCGCCAACCGGCGCGGCGATGACCGAGGTTTTGGAAAAGCGCGGCCCAGTCAGCCTCGAGGTCAGGAAATAGCTTATCGCCGCATTCGTTCGCGCCGCGTTCTTCCACAGGCCGCTGGGCGACGTCGCGACGGGACAGCCACGGTTCAACGCGAGCCGCGGTGTTTCACACCGCGATGGCGCGAATGCTGGATCTTCATCCAAGCGTCTTCTTTGGCGGCGACTTCGATCGGAAGACCGCGCGTCTCATCGATGAACGCGCCGAAAATTGCGGCACTTGGAATTCCCAGCAGCGCGAAATATCGAATCACTCGCGTAAGTCCGCCAAGGGGGCCGATCGCCGCCGCGATAACCATTTGCGCGAGCATCGAAAACACCGCCGCCGACATGGTTTGCCATCCGATCATCGTGGTGCGCAGCGACGCAGGGAACAGTTCGGTCGCGGCTGAGTTCGCGCCCACGGTCATGATTCCGGAAGCCATCTTGAACCAGCAATAAGACGCCAGCAGCCACGCCATCGGCCACAGCACAAAGCTCGGCGTGCCCCAGTAAAACGCCAACGCTCCGAGCCAGGCCGCGCCACCCACGTACATCACCGTCGGCACTCGGCCAAAACGCTCCGAAGTCCAAGCGCCGATCGGAAAACCGAGCATTCCGAACACCATTCCTACCACCACCAGGGTGCTCGCCTTTTCCGCCGACAGCCCGATTATCGAAACCGTTTCGAAGTACAGCCATCCGTTGACCGCTGTTCCCGCCATCGTGTCGAGCGCCGCGCAGGCCAGCAGCGTAATCGCGCGGCGCCGATAAAGCGGATGCAGGACGTCATAGAAATGGCTTTCCGCGGTTGACCCGGTCGAAGCTGCGCGCGACCACAACGATTCGACCGGAAGCATCCGCGCTACTGGAATCGCCAGAAAGATTCCGCACGCGCACGGCGCCAGCAGCCATCGCCATGAATAGCCCCCTTCGAGCAGAAACGGGATCACCATGTAACCGAGCACGCCGCCTATCGCGCTGGCGAGCGCCGCAAAACTCTGCCCCTTCGAGCGCTTTTCGATCGGCAGTTCCTCCGCCAGCAAAACGATCGCCGACGAAACCGAACCGCCCAGCAAGGCGGATATCAGGATTTCGAAAACCGTGAACATGATCGGGCCGGGCGAGATCGCGGCGCCGATCGCGAACAAAGGCGCCGCGACCAGGCTGGCAAGGATGATCATCCGTCTGCCGACCCGATCGGCCAATCGAGCTAGGAATAGCGAGCCGAATGCCGACACTGACATCCATGCGAAAAGCTTGGCCAGTTGCACCTGATCGAGCGAAAAGGTGCGCGCGATCCAGGGCGAAGCAACGCCAACGACCGACAAACTGTAGCCTTGATAAATAAGGAGAATAACGATCGCAGTAATGATCGTCGTTCCGCTATCGGAGGCCGGGACCTGGCGCTGCTTGTGCGCGGCCTCAGAAGAAATCATTGGTTCTCCGATCACGCTCCGATCGCTTGCGATCGTATCGCGCATTTTGCGCGCGGGGGATAAGCACATCGGTGTTGCCAAAAATGCGCGATCTTCTCGCTCGATTAATCGAATGGCGCAATTCGTTCACACGTCTCATAAAAAAGAATAGCGGACACAGACCGCTCGCGCTCGGTTTTTCCATATCGGGTAACCGCTACACGAAACGCGCGCGTGATTTTCAGATCAGTCGGCCATTAGAGAACGATTGCGGCTTTTAGTGAGCCCTGGTTAGCGGCATGCAGATTGCCTCTGCACTTTGCCAACCTACTTTCGCGAAAAAGCAGGACATAAAGCCAAAATGGATTCCAAGGTTGAAAGCGTTCCTCATTCGGCCTTGTTCAGATTTCTCGCTTGCGTAAAGCCTCATCTTCGCTTTGTCGTCGGCGCGGCCTTGATGGGTGTCGGAAAATTCACGCTGCCGCTGGCCTTCCCGCTGGCCTTCAAATACGTCGTCGACAATCTGCTGAATTCGCAGCCCAAGCTCGATCGAATCGATTGGTTTTTTGATCATTGGTGCACGCGCGCGGTGCATCTGGTGGGCTTGAGTGCCACTCGCGAGAGCAGGCTCGGCGCGCTGAGCTTGGCGCTGTTGCTGCTCTACGGACTGCAGTCCATCGCCAGCTACTATCGCAACTATTGGGCGGGAATCGCCGGATACCGTTTGATTTTCGACCTCCAGTACAAGCTGTTTTCGCATCTGCAGCGCTTGCCGAATGCTTTCTTCGATCGCAATCCGTCCGGAGCGATCGTCTCGCGCGTGCTGAATGATGTTACGCAAGCAAACGAGCTGGTCAGCTCTGCGTTGATCGACGTCTGGATGGACGCGGTGTCCCTGGTGCTGGTCGTGATCGTGCTGTTCATGCTCGATTGGCGGCTGGCTTGCGTTGCCCTGTGTATCGCGCCGCTGTGGGTGATGTTCATGCGGCATTTTTCGCCGCGCATCAAAGCGGTGAGCCATCGCATGCAGCAAGCGGCCGAAGAAATTTCAGGAGAAGTCCACGAGCGCGTGGTCGGCGCCACCACCGTCAAGTCGTTCGGCCGCGAAGAGCACGAGGTGCGCCAGTTCAAGAAACGTATCCATCTGCTTTACGATCGCACGATCGACAAGGTTAAGCTCGCCGCGACTCAGGAGATGCTGATCCAGTTGCTTACCCGAAGCGTCCCCACCGTGGTGATCTGGGTCGGTGCCCTGATGATCATACGTGGCAAGATGACGCTCGGCACCCTGATCGCTTTCTTCTCATATCTGGGCTTTGTCTACATGCCGCTGGAGCGCTTCGCGCAGCTCTCGGTCGTGGTATCTGCCGCGATGGCCGCTATTGAAAGGATGTTCGATTTTCTTGACCTGCGCCCGGAAATTCTCGACCATCCGCTGAGCCGCCCGTTTGCGGTGCGCCGCGGAGCCGTGCAGTTCGAGCACGTCGCCTTTGGTTATCCGCCGCGCGAAGGCGAACCCTATCGCGAAGTTCTAAGCGGTGTCGACCTCGACGTGCGCGGAGGCTTCAGGGTGGCGCTGGTGGGACGCTCGGGCGCCGGCAAAACCACGCTGGCGAGCCTGGTTCCTCGCTTCTACGACGCCACCGCCGGACGCGTTCTTATCGACGGCAAAGATGTGAAGCACTACACCGTCAAATCGTTGCGCGAGAACGTGAGCCTGGTGCCGCAGGACGCGCTGTTGTTCAACGCCAGCGTCCGCGACAACCTCCTGTACGCTCGTCCCAGGTGTTCAGAAAAGATGTTGTGGCAGGCGCTCGAATTGGCCAATCTGCAGAACTTCGTCAAAGAGCTGCCGCACGGACTCAACACGATCATCGGTGAGCGCGGCGTGAAGGTGTCCGGCGGACAGCGCCAGCGGCTCGCGTTGGCTCGCGCCTTCCTCAAGGATTCGAAGATCGTGATCCTTGACGAGGCGACCTCCGCCGTCGATTCGGAATCCGAGAACGTGATTCACGAGGCGATGGAGCGCCTGATGGAAGGGCGCACGGTGTTTCTCATCGCTCATCGGCTGCGCAGCGCGATAAGCGCCGATATGATTGTCGTGCTGGAACGCGGCAAGGTAATCGAAACCGGCACTCACGACGAGCTGGTTCGCCGTCAGGGAGCCTACGCGCGACTCTTCCTCGAGCAGGCTCGCGGCCTGGGACTCAGACAAAGCGACGGCGGCTCCTCGGAGCTGAAAAGTATTCGGGCGTAATGCACCGCGTGCGCGGTTAGTCCGACGCCACGCCGAGCAACGGATGCGGCTCCATCGCATCGGCGCTGCCGAATGATTCACGATAACGATCCGAACTGAGCGAGGTTGCGGCGAGAAAATGAGCCGGCTCGTCGGCTGCGGCCGCTCTAAAGAGCCGTGCGAGTTGCCGCCCCCACGGTTGAGTTAAATCGATCCTATCAAGCAGATCGACCGTCCTGAGACCATGCAGACCACCAAGCAGGCATTCGACCACGTAGCCGAGTTGTCCTTCGAGCTCGACCTTGAGATGGCTCAACGATAGCGCCTCGTCGATTCCTAGCAATCGAGGCATCTCATATTTGCTGCGCCACGAAAGCACCGACGGATCGCCGCTGCCGTCGAAACCCGAGCCGATCGCCACCAGCGCGACGCGGCCGTCATCGAGCGGCAGGGGATGAAATATATAGCCGGGCGAAGTGTAGTTCAGCAGCTCGAACAAGGCCCGGCGGTAGGAGAGAAAGTTGAACCCGACCGAGCGCGCAATTTTGAGAAGGAACACTCCGAGCGGCTCGCCCGCGCGATCAGCGAGCGCGATTAGCTCGACAAACTTTGCCGGATCGTATTCCTCGCGCCGCGCGATCATCTCGGCCCATTCCCGATCGAACAGCAAACCCAGCGCTCCGATTTCGCCGTCCGCCGCTGCGAGTCCGGCGCGTCCCTGGATCGGCTGATCGGGAAACTGCGGTTCGAGATCCATCGCGAGGTACTGGCCATGGCTCGAGGGTTTCGCCAATCCACGCCGCGCATTGCTGAGCGCCAGCGGAAACGCGTCGCGCGCGACCAGCCGGCTCTTGCCCTGGCGGCGCACGGTCAGCATCCCGTGCCCGCTCAGCAGCGAACCGTATCCCGCGATCAGGATGGTTTCGTTAGGCAAACTGGACACGTTGCGATTAATCCACCTGGCGCAGGGTCTTGAGGAATTCGCCCGCTCCGGCATATCCCACCAGGCGCTTTGCCACCTTGCCGTGCGAGTCGATAAACAGCGCCGTCGGCACCCCGTCGATCTTGTAACGGCTCCTTAGCTCCTCGCTGTTTTCGTCTTGTCGCGTGAGGTCGGCGCGAAGCGCGAGAAAGCGCGACGCCTCGTTCACCACCGCCGGATCGGCAAACGTGGTTCGCTCCATCTCGCGGCACGGGATACACCAGTCGGCGCTGAAATCGATCACCACCGGCGCGCGCCTGGCCTCGGCGCTCGCGAGCAGCGTGTTGTCGAACGGACGAAAAACCAGCTCCGCCGGCGCCGGCTTCGGCATCAGCAGATAGATCAGACCCACAACCGAGAGCGCGCCGATGCCAAGCTTCAAGATTCGAAACGGCCGCCACACGTTGCCGGCGCGCGAGACGAAGCCCAGGTAGAACGCCGCCGCGATCGCGTAGAAAGGCAGCAGGCGATCAATCAAACGGTAAGGAATCACTGGATCCAGAAAATAAAGCGCGAGCCCCGCGAGCACGAAGCCGAACAGATGCTCGATCCATTGCAGCCACTCGCCCGAGCGCGGCAGCTTCCTGATACTGCGCGCGGCGAGCGCGAGCGCGATATACGGCAGGCCCATCCCAAGGGCCAGCGTGAAGAACAGACTGAATCCGAACAGCGGACTCCGGCTGCGCTCAACCAGCAGCAACAATCCGAACACCAACGGTCCGATACACGGCGCGGCGACCACGCCCATCCCGAGCCCCATCACTGCCGCACCGAGATAGCCGGGCCGCGCCGTGCCGGTGGTGCGCATCAGCCATTGCGGCGGCTGCAACTGGAACAGGCCGAAGCTCGACGCGGCCAACGCCAGCAGCATCGCCGCTATCGCAGCCAGCACCAACGGCTGCTCCAACGCCGCGCCAAATAATCCTCCCGATAGCGCCGCGCCCACGCCCAGCACGGAAAAAGTGATCGCGATCCCGGCTACGTACAATATCGCGAGCGTCAACACGCGACGGCTGCCGCTGTCCTCGCGCCCGAAGTACGCGATCGTCACGCCGATCAGCGGATAAACGCAAGGCGTAAGATTCAGCGCCAATCCACCGAGGAACACGATCAGAAAACCGAACAGGTAACCGTGACTCAAGAAAGTATCGGCAATCTCCGAATGAGGCGCTGCGGCATCTTCGGCCGCCGCGTTGTCCCCGGTGTGGTCGATCACCTGGAGCGGCGCTATCGGAGAATTCAGATCGGCGGTCTTGCTGATAAGCGTCGGCTGCAGGCATTGGATGTTGTTGCACGCCTGGTACTCGAACGACACCGTCATCGGGAGTTCAGCGGATGGTTTGAAGTCGGGCGCAGGAGTGACCGTCGCTTTGATTTGGATCGCGCCGGTGAACACCGCCAATTTCTCGCGCGAAAAATCGAGCTTCGCTTCCTGCGCCGGCGGATACTGGATCGCGCTCAGCGTGATGCCGGCGGGCAACTTGAGCGTCACGCGTGTGGGAATGTAATCGCTGTCGAGCGGCCGATCAGAGTTGATATGCCAACCCGGAAGAATCTGCGCCGATATTTCGATCGCGTCGGGTTGCGCGGCGGAAAGCGGATGCTCGAGCGCGACACCGCTAATCGTAACTACTTGATTGGCTTTAGGCAGCGCCGCGCCCGCACGACACGGAACTATCGCGAGAACCGCTACCAGAGCGGCAGCCAACAGTACTTTCGCTGTCCGCATAGATTCGATCGGCCCGCTGCGTCTAACGGATTACGTTATTATTTATAGACGTTGGCGGCTGCTCGGTAATCGAAAGCGGAACGGTATCGACGATTTCGAGCCCATAACCGGGCAGGTTCGCCAACCGCGGCGCGGCGTCGGAGAGAATGATCATCTTGCGCACGCCCACGTCGCGCAAAATCTGCGCGCCGATTCCGTAGTCGCGAAAGTCAGCCTCGGGCGAGTTCGGATGAGTGCTCGCGCGCCGCTTTTGACGGGCTCCGTCGAAGTCGGCCGCGATCGCATTGGATTCCCGCTTCAGATAAAGAATCACGCCCGAGCCCGCCATGCCGATTCGCGCCATCGAGGCCCGCAGCAGGTTTCGCGTGTTGCGTTCGAGATAACCGAACACATCGCCGGCCAGATATTCGCGATGGGCCCTGACCAGAACCGGTACGTTCGGATCGATCTCTCCCATCGCCAGCACCAGATGCTCGGTGAGGTCGACCATGTTGCGGTAAACGTAGGCGCGGAACTCGCCGTACAGGGTCGGCAAGCGCGCCTCGGCCACCCGCTGAACCAGCGTCTCGTTGCGCAGGCGATACTCGATAATATCGGCGACGGTGACGATCTTGAGTCCATGCTGTCGCGCGAATTGCACCAGGTCGTCGCGCCGCGCCATCGTGCCGTCGTCCTTGAGAATCTCGCAGATCACACCGGCCGGCTTGAGCCCCGCCATCCGCGCCAAATCGACCGCGCCTTCGGTCTGCCCGGTGCGCACCAGCGAGCCGCCTTCGCGCGCACGCAGCGGATACACATGTCCCGGCGTGACGAATTCCGCGCCGGTCGCATCCTCACGCACCGCGTGCAGGATAGTCGTCGCGCGATCGTGAGCCGATACGCCCGAGCCCCCAACGCGCCGCGCGGTGATCGAATTGGTAAACGCGGTGCCCAGCGGAGCCTGGTTGTCACCCACCATCATCGAGAGCCCCAGACGCACGATTCTTTCCGCCGACATCGGCAGGCAGATCAGACCGCGCCCAAACTTGGCCATGAAGTTGATCGCCTCGGGCGTAACCTTTTCCGCCGCCATGCAAAGATCGCCCTCGTTTTCGCGATCTTCGTCATCCATCAGGATGGTCATGCGGCCGCGACGAGTTTCTTCGAGCGCTTCTTCGACGGAAACAAACGGAGCCTGGGCTTTCGCGCGCGGTACTAATCCACCGAACATGATCTTGGTCTCACAAGATTAAATGCTAATCTATTCTATACCTAACGTCCGGTTGCCGCGAACGCCAGCGCGCAATAGGTCGACAACGTACAATCCAGTCGCCACAATCTACTTAGGCGTCCGGGTAGCTTAAACATATACGAAGACTTTGGAAGACTGTTCCCAACTACACATTTCAAACGTGAGCCACGGCCTGGGTTCTTGCACGAGCGCAGCCGCTCTCGCGGCGCCATATGTTTGGGCGAGTTCGTGTTTGTAGCCCGATGCAAGAGCCAGCAAGCCCGGTAGAAGCCGCACCCGAAGCCGCCGCACCGATAGCGCCGGTGGCGCCGACCGTCGGCACCACAGGTCGTCTGGCGGCCTTCCGCGCGCTGCGCCATCGCAATTTTCGACTGTTCTTCACCGGCCAGTTGATCTCGCTGATCGGCACCTGGATGCAGATGGTGGCGCAGGGCTGGCTGGTGCTGAGGCTTTCCAACTCCCCGTTCGTGCTGGGATTAGTGGCGTTCGCGAACTACCTGCCGATCCTGCTGGTTTCCCTGTTCGCCGGTGTCATTGTCGATCATGTCGACCGCCGCCGCCTGATCGTATGCGCGCAAACGGTAATGATGCTGAGCGCGTTCGTTCTTGCCACGATCACGTGGGCACGCGTGGTCGAGGTCAAGCACGTGGTGATGCTCGCGGCGCTCAACGGTCTCGCGAGTTCGTTCGACATGCCAGGCCGCCAGGCTTTCCTGGTCGAGATGGTGGGACGCGAGGATTTGCCCAACGCTATCGCGCTCAATTCGATGATCTTCAACGGCGCGCGCGCTCTCGGTCCCGCGCTGGCCGGGATGTTGCTCGCTGCGATCGGCGAAGCCGGATGCTTTTTTCTCAACGGGCTCAGCTTCATCGCGGTGATATGGAGCCTGCTCGCGATGGATATCGCTCCGCGCGAGGCGCCGAAGCTGGGCTCGATGATGTGGCATCGGCTGCGCGAAGGCCTGATTTATGTTTGGCGCCATCGCCCGACCTTCAATCTGCTGCTGATGATCGCGATCGTGAGCGGCTTCGGATTTCAATACGCCGTGCTGATGCCGGTGTTCGCCCGCAACCTGCTGCACGGCGGCGCGCAGACCTACGGTTTCCTGCTGGCAGCTCAAGGCGTCGGCGCGGTCAGCGGCGCGATCATCATGGGATCGCGTCCCAGCAGTAACAAGGCGCACATCCAAAATCTGGTGGCAGGTCTGTTCGGTCTCTCACTCGCGATCATCGGGTTCGGCGCTTCACCCTGGTTGTGGCTCTCGATGACTGCCCAGGTGATCTGCGGCGCCGGACTGATGAGCTACATGGCCACCACTAACACGCTGCTACAGCTTGCGGTTTCGGATGAGCTGCGCGGGCGGGTGATGAGCATGTACGTACTGTCGTTTATCGGCTTCGCGCCGATAGGGAGTCTCGCGGTCGGCTCGGTGGGCGAGCACCTGAGTCCGCGGATCGCGGTGATGGCCTGTGGCGCGATCTCCCTGCTGTGCGGCTTCTATCTGCTGCGCGTGCTCGATCTGTTCAAACCTCAGGCACTTGATCGCTCGCGCGTAACCACTTAATTGTTCAGCGCTGGATTGTGGCGCTGAAAGCCACGACCCGGCAGACTCGATCTGCCTTATCGCACGCGGAAAGGCCGCGTTATCGATCTACAGAATAAGGAGCGTCGATGCTGGAATTTGGCGATATCGATCTCGATGAGTTAGTGGCCGAGGTGCTGGCCGGCAAGGAACTCGCGCGCCCGGTGGCATTGGCGATACTCAGTTGTCCGGATAATCGCCTGAATGATTTGCTTTCGGCGACGCTCAAGGTCCGCGAAGCCCATCACGGCCGCCGGGTGAAAGTATGTATGCTGCGAAACGCACGCAGCGGTATCTGCCCGGAGGATTGTGGCTACTGCTCGCAGGCGAAAAGCTCGCGCGCGGACATCCCGGTGTACAAACTGCAGACCCCCGCGATGCTGGTCGAAGGCGCGCGGCGCGCGGTCGAAGTCGGCGCGCGACGCTACTGCATGGTAACCAGCGGGCGCGGCCCCGACGCCGGCGATATCGAACATCTCGGCGAAGCGTGCGAGCGAATTCGCGGCGAGTTCCCGTCGCTCGAGTTGTGCCTCTCGATGGGCCTTACGGCGCGCGACCAGGCCGAGACGCTAAAGGGCGCCGGAGCGGGATGGGTCAATCATAACCTCAACACCAGCCGCCGCTTCTATCCCAAGATTTGCAGCACCCACACCTGGGATGACCGCGTGAGCACGATCGAAAACGTGCGCGCGGCCGGACTATCGACTTGCGCCGGAGGGATCGTCGGCATGGGCGAGACCGACGAAGATATTCTCGACCTCGCTTATGCCACGCGCAGGCTCAAGATAGATTCGGTGCCAGTCAATTTTCTCCATCCGATCAAAGGCACTCAGCTCGAGAATCAGCACAATCTGACGCCGCAAAAATGCCTCAAGGCGCTCTGCCTGTTCCGCCTGCTTAATCCGAGCAGCGAAGTTCGCGCTGCCGGCGGCCGCGAGCTTAACCTAGGCGATCTACAGGGCTACGCGCTCTACGCAGTGAACTCGATCTTCGTCGACGGTTACCTCACCACCTCGGGGCTGGGACCTGCCGAAACCACGCAGCTAATCGAGCGGATGGGCTTCGAGATCGAACGCGAGGGCTGATAGCATCGCGGCTCCGTACATCCCCTCGAAATCAATGCAGCGCAAGCTTGCGTGCCGCGGGCGAGCTTTCGGATAATCGTCATAGTGGGCGTGCGCAGCAGCAAACCGCGAACCCGGCAATCCCCCTCCGACGGGGGCCGCGCGCAGTTGCGTATCCTGCCCTCAGTCGACGAATGTTTGCGCGCTGCCGAGAACAATCTTGCGTGGAGCGGGTTCCGACGCAGCTATATCGCGCTGATCGTTCGACAAGCGCTGAACGAAGTCCGCGAGGCGCTCACGGCCGGCGACTCCGCTCTTCCCGGCAAGCGCGAGGCTATCGTGGAGGAAGTGATGCGCCGGTCGGAGCACGCGATCGCGGCCGACCAGCCACCTCTCACCAATGTTATCAACGCAACCGGGGTGGTGATTCACACCAATCTGGGGCGCGCGCTGCTGGCGGAATCCGCGATCGACGCGGTCGAACAGGCCGCGCGCTCGTCGCTTAACCTGGAGTACGACCTCGAATCGGGCAGCCGCGGCGATCGCGATTCGCTGCTTGAAGAAGAGCTCTGCGCTTTGACCGGTGCCGAAGCCGCAACCGTGGTGAACAACAATGCCGCCGCAGTGCTGCTCGCGCTGAACTCGCTCGCCGAAGGCCGCGAGGTGATCGTATCGCGCGGCGAGCTGATCGAAATCGGTGGGTCGTTCCGCATCCCGGACGTGATGCTCAAGAGCGGCGCGCGTCTGCGCGAGGTCGGCACCACCAATCGCACCCATCCCGAGGATTACGCGCGCGCCATCGGACCCGACACCGCCCTGCTGATGAAAGTCCATCCGTCGAACTATCGCGTCGTCGGCTTCAGCGCCGCGGTCGATTTGCACGAGCTGGTCGAAATTGGCCGCACGCACCGGATCGAGGTCTTGGAAGATCTCGGGTCGGGTGCGCTGATCGATCTGAGTGCCTACGGCTTGCCGCGCGAGCCGGTGGTAGCGGATCGGATCGCGGCCGGCGCCGCAGTAGTGACATTCTCTGGTGACAAGCTGCTGGGAGGCCCGCAGGCGGGTCTGATCGTCGGCAAGCGCGAACTGATTGCCCGGCTCAAACAAAATCCTCTCAAGCGCGCGCTGCGATGCGGCAAGCTGACGATCGCCGCGCTGTCGGCGACCCTTCGCCTCTATCTGCGCTCCGCCGACTTGAGCGAATCGATTCCGACGCTCCGCCTGTTGCGCCGAACGGTTGGCGAGCTCGAAGCGATCGCGGCGCAGGCCCGGACGATACTGTCCGAGCGTCTGGGTATCGACTTCGAAATCGAGATAGTCGCTTCAACCTCACAAATCGGATCGGGCGCGTTGCCGACCGAGGAGCTGGAGACTCGCGCGCTTCGCGTCACCTGTCGCGAGCTCTCAGCCGCTAGCGTCGCGCGGCACTTTCGCAACGCGCGTCCACCGATTATAGGACGAATCAAGGACGATGCCTTTCAGCTCGACTTGCGCACCGTGGAAGACCCGGCGTCGTTCGCCGTATCTTTTCCCGAGCTGCCGCGTCGTTCGAATGAAAAGATTGTATAGCGCGAGTTGGAAAACGTCCTCAGGCGAATCTCAATTCCGTTTAAGGAGGAAAGCCGATGCCGAACAACACTTACAAGATCGTCGACGTAGTTGGTGTATCGGACCAGGGAATCGATCACGCGATTCGCAACGCACTCAAGAAGGCGGGACAGACGCTGCGTAATATCGATTGGTATGAGGTCGGTGAAATTCGCGGCGCGGTGCGTAACAACGTGCCGGAGTTCCAGGTTGCACTCAGGATCGGCTTCCGCCTCGAAGGCGATCCGGTCTGACGTCGTTTGCCCCGGCGCCTCGGATACGCCGGCCAGCATGCAAAGTTTACCGGCTCCGGCGTTCGCGCCAAAACTCTTTTGCATCCGCGCAGCTACGCCTATGATTTAGGCAGTAGGCTGAGTTTATTCCGGTAGAGAGCTGATCGATGAAGAGCTGCCCGCAATGCGCCAGGAGCTATCCCGATTCGGAGATGTTCTGCGCCGACGACGGGGCCGCTTTGGTGTCTGGGCCACCGCCGTCGCGCCTTACGACACTTGTCACCAATCCGGTCGGCGAAGGCGCTTTGGGTATCGAATGTCCGGTATGCGGTGGGCGCGCGCTTTCACCGGA
>DATJOQ010000301.1:0-6135 GCA_035506935.1 Binataceae bacterium (SeqCode)
TCTGCTCGGCTCCGCGCTCCAGACGCTGCAATACGTGATGCCGCTGATCTCACGCTGAAGTTTTGCTCGACTCCGTCCGCAACATAATTTTCATCGACCCCTGCGCTGATTCCACCCTTGACGCCGTATCACGGCGCCACGTACCGTTTGACCTGATCAAAAAGGAGCTAGACCCGCCATGTTCATACCGGTCGCCGGAATCGAGGAAGTAAGAGAGCATCGCACCTGGTTTCTATGCCTCGGCATCGCGCTGATCATCCTCGGGATGCTGGCGATCGCAAGCGCCGAGCTGATGACCGTCGTCTCCGTGATGCTGTTTGGATGGATCCTGATCTTCGGCGGCATTTTCGAAATAGTCCACGGTATCAGTCGCCGCCGATGGGGCGGATTTTTCATCAACCTGATGGGCGGCGCGCTCTACGCGGTGGCCGGCGTCCTGATGATCACCAATCCGCGCGTGGCCGCCGTCACCCTGACGCTGCTGATCGCGATGGTGCTGATCGTTGCCGGCAGCTTCAGAATCTTCGTGTCCATCGCCACCCCGATGCATCATCGCGGATGGGTGATTCTCAACGGCGTGATCTCGCTGTTCCTGGGATTTTCAATCTGGGATTCGTGGCCGCTCTCAGGAACCTGGGTCATCGGCCTGTTCATCGGCATCGATATGATCTTCGACGGATGGACCGAGGTGATGCTCGCGGCGAGCGTGCCCAGCGCCCCCGCCGACGTTTCGAAAAGCACCGCTTAGAAGCGCGGTGCGGAAAACGAACCTGACGGCGACCGCCGCTTCAATCAGGAAAATCTGCTATTCCGCGCGATGCACTTCCCACACGCCGGTCGTCGCGAAACTCCCGCCCGCATAACAGCTATACCTGCCGTGCATCTTCGCCGCCTCGACCAGTCCGGTGAAGGTGCATTGAAGATCGTTCGGCATCGCCTGTACCTGCATCATGATGCCGTCTTTCGTCATCTTGCCATCCGTGATGTTTCCCACCGGATTGTTGCAGTCGATATTCGCCTTCTTGCCCGCGTAGCACCGATACGAACCGGTGACCTTGGTGCCGCTCTGCGCGAGCTCGAAGCTGATACTGTGAACCTTGAATTCTTCTGGGCCGCCAGTCTGCCCCGTCACCGTCCGCGTCCCTTTCCACTTGCCGGTCGCGGTCGGCGCGGCTCCAGACGTCTGTGCGCCGGCCGGCGCGGAACACAGCATCGCCGCCATCACGAGTAACAGGGCAATCAGGCTCGCCGGCTTGTCGCTTCGCATCGGCTTGGTTTCCTTTTTCAAATAGTTGGTCTGAAGTTTCCGCGTCGAGCACTCATAAGAGCGCTTGATTAATATAACGTTCTGAGTATCGATTGCGATCTCAAATATAAAGATTTGATTTTCAAGTAAAGTACGAGCGAGCTGGCTGCCGCTTTCTGCCTCTGCTTGATTGTCTATAGCTTCGGGATTAGGTAATCGTCCTGCCGTCTCGTCCGAAGGAGCACACGATGGATTTTGGCACCTTGATGTTCACCAAGCCCGAGCGCGCGATTCCCGACACTAAATTCGCCGAGGAGCGCGGTTTCACCCATGCCTGGTTCCCCGATTCCCACATGATTTGGGGCGACCCCTTCGTATGTATGGCGCTGGCCGCGGTGAACACTAAAACCATCAAGCTCGGCACCGGCGTAGTCGTCGCCACCAGCAGAATCCCGCCCGTGACCGTGCATTCGATCGGCGCGATCAATGAGCTCGCCCCCGGCCGCGTGATCCTCGGTTTCGGCACCGGCCATACCGGGCGGCGCGTGATGGGATTGCCACCGGTCAAGCAGGCCGAATTCCGCGAGCAGGTCCGCCTGATTCGCGACCTCCTGCGTGACGGCGAGGGCATCTACAACACCGAAGGCCTCAGCCGCAAGATCAGGTACCTGCATCGCGAGCGCGGATTCATCAGCCTCGACCCAAAAATTCCATTTTACGTCGCCGGCAACGGTCCCAAGACGCTCGCGATGGCGGGTGAGTTCGGCGACGGCGTGCTCACCACCGGCATCATGGATCCCGACCGGATGGCGACCGTGCGCAAAAATATCGACGCCGGCGCCGCCTCGGCGGGTCGCAGCGCCGCCAACCTGCCGATCGTCTCGATGACCCACATATGCGTGCTGCGCCCCGGCGAAACCCTCGACTCACCGCGCATCAAGGCGATGGCCGGGCCGTGGGTGCTGGTGCATCTTCATGCGATCGCGGCCGGTTTCGCCGGCACGCGGTACCTCTCGCCCGGTGCGCGCGAGGTCTACAAGGAATACGAGCAGTACGTCGCCAGGCTCGACGCGCCTCCGGACGAAAAATATCTGAAGCTGCACATCGGTCACTGCACCTACGTTCTGCCCGAAGAGCAGCGCTTCGTGACCGCCGAGACCATCGCCTCAACCACCATCACCGGCACCTCCGAAGAGGTGGTCGAACGCCTGAAGGCTTTGGAGCGCGCAGGCTTATCGCAGGTGTTCATCAATCCCCCGATGGATGGTTTCAACGATTGCCTCGACGATCTCTCGCGCAACGTCATCGAACGCATGTGACCAAATCGGACGCACGTGCCCGCTAATCTAAGGGCAACCTGAACACTACGATGGCCACGTAACAAACGGCCACGTGAACCGCCGAAAGCTGCCTATGAACTGGTTGTCTTTCGGAGGGGTCACGACCTCCAGGTCGAACGCTCGAGTTCCTGCGGCGCGCAGGATTGTCGCAGGTAAGACGCTTTTCGCCTGTTACCCTCCGCCTTGACAACAAAAAATCTTAGTGCTCTACTTGGCTCAATTTTGAGCACATTTTTGTATACACATTTATGACGCCCCCTTCCGAAGTGCCGGTCGCAAGCGACCTTTACGCCCGTATTGTCGCCTGGGTTAATCGCGAGGCCGAGCTGCTCGACGCCGGCAAAGAACGCGAATGGCTCGAGACCATGGTGTCGAAGGAAATCGTCTACCAGGTGCCATTGCGCCAGACCGTCGAGCGCGCGCACGGCACCGGCTTTTCCGATACCACCTTTCATCTCAACGAATCGTACGGCTCGCTGATGACGCGCGTGGTGCGCAACGAATCCGGTTTCGCATGGGCCGAGGACCCGCCCTCGCGCGTGCGCCACTTCGTCACCAATATTCGCGTCTCCGAGCTCGAAGGTAATCGACTCGCGATCAAGAGCAATCTGCTGATTTTTCGCACGCGCCGCGATCAGACTCAGCCGCAATTGCTCTCCGGCGAGCGGCAGGACGTGTTGCGCAACGAGGACGGAGAATTCAGACTGGTAGGGCGCACGATCCTTCTCGATCTGACCGTGATCGAGACTCACAATCTGGCAATCATTTTTTGAATCTCGCGGTGGCTGCTATGTCATTCCAAAGTTTCCCAATCGGCAGGCCGAAAGGGCTTCCGCTCCGGGAGAGCTCCAAATGACCGGCGCGAATTCCTCCAACGGCAAATCACACAGCGTGTCGGAGCGGCTGCTGGATGAACTGCGCGAAGGACTTCCCGACGGCCTGATTCCGGCTGCGCTGTTCGGCAACGAGGAAATCTTCAACCTCGAGTTGCGGAAAATATTTGCGCGATGCTGGGTGTTCCTCGCGCACGAATCCGAGATTCCCAACTCTGGCGATTACGTACGCCGCAAGATCGGCCAGGACAACTTTATCGTGGTGCGCGACGAGGATGGCGGTGTCCAGGCCCTGTTCGACGCCTGCCGCCATCGCGGCGTCCAGATCTGCCGCGCCGATTCCGGCAACACCGACATCTTTCGCTGCCCCTACCACGGATGGGCCTACGACACGAAGGGCAACCTGCTCGGCGGTCCGCTGTGGAAGAACGCCTTCGGCACGATGTCGAAGGAGCAGAATGGTCTGCTCAAGGTTGCCCAGCTCACTTCTTTTCATGGCTTGATTTTCGCCACGCTCGATCCGACCGCTCCTTCGTTTGAAGAATATCTCGGCGGCATGAAGTGGTATCTCGATCTGGTCTTCGGCCTCAATCGTCACGGAGTCGAGATAATCGGCGCTCCGCAGCGCTTCGTGGTTGACGCCAACTGGAAATCCGGCGCCGAAAATTTTTCCGGCGACGATTACCATCTCGGCACGCTGCATCGCTCGGCCTGGGCGATCGGCGCGTTTCCTGTCCCGTTCGCTGACAACATGATGGGCTACCATATCCAGGCGTCGCCCGGGCATTCGCTGTCGTTCTCGATGGCGCCGAGCGAGGACGATCCCGGTCCAAAGTTCTTCGCCTATCCGCAAGACGTTGCCAGGAGCTTCGACACCTCGCGCATCAGCGACGAGCAATTGCGCATCGCCAGCCGCTCGCGCGTATTCGTCGGCAACGTATTTCCCAATTTTTCGATCCTGCTCGCGCCGATGACCGACGACGGCGCGCATTTTCCACCCACCGGCGTTCTCACGATCCGCACGTGGCAGCCGATGGGAGCCGGACGCATCGAGGCGTGGAACTGGTTCTGCGCCTATCGCAACATGACCCCCGATCAAAAAGATCGCGTCTACCGCTCGGGACTCGCCTCGTTCTCGATGGGCGGCGTGTTCGAGATGGACGATACCGAACCCTGGATGCTGGCCAGCCGCACCGGTCGCTCGGTCGCCGCCGAAGTTCTCGATCTCAAGCTTAACTACCAGATGGGATTGCCCGGCGTCGGAATCGCCAAACGCGCCGAGAACTGGCCCGGACCGGGAATCGTCTACTGGCCGCGCTACGAAGAAGGCGTGCAGCGCAACATGTTCCGCTTTTACTGCGACATGATGCGCGCGGAACCCGGCACCTGGCCCAAGGCTTCGTTCTGAGGCGATTCGATGGGGATGCTCGATAACCAGAGCGCTCTGATCGTCGGCGCCGGCGGCGGAATCGGCCGCGCCGTGGTCGCGCGATACTTGCGCGAGGGCGCCGCGGTGCTCGCGGTCGATCGCGAACCCGTCCGTCTCGAATCGCTCAAAAAAGAATTCTCAGAAGACCGCCGCCTCATCACCCTGACCGCCGACGCGACGACCTGGGAATCCAGCGAGAAAATCGTCGGCGAGGCGGTTCGCCATTTCGGTGGTCTCGACGTGCTGGTCTCATGCGTCGGAGTTTATGATCACGCCGTTCGCCTGGTCGATATTCCCGGCCCCCGGCTCGCCGCCGCGTTCGACGAATGCTTTCGCGCCAACGTCGGCTCGCTGCTCCTGAATATCCGGGCCGCGATTCCGCAACTGGCCGCGCGCCGTGGTCGTATCGTGGTTACCGGTTCGTTCGCGTCCTACCGCACCTCCGGCGGCGGTGTGCTTTATACCGCCGCGAAGCACGCCGTGCTTGGATTGGTCTCGCAGCTCGCCTTCGAGCTGGCGCCAAAAATCCGCGTCAACGGCGTCGCCCCCGGCGTCGCGCAAACCGTGATGTCCGGTCTCGGCGCGCTCGATCAGAGCGCGCAGAACTCGGTTCTCCCCGGCACCGAGAAGCAACTGCCGCTCGGAACTATGCCCGATACCGCCGACTACGGCGCGATCTACGCGCTGCTCGGTTCGGCTAAGGATTCGGCGGCGATGACCGGCTCGATGGTGCTGGTGGATTCGGGTTTATTGATTCGCGGCCTGGCCGCGCCCAACCGCGGTGCCGATCTATGAGCGCGTGCGGAGAATTGTCTCGATGAATCTCGAGCTTAACGACAAGGTCGCGCTGGTCACTGCGGCGAGCAAAGGAATCGGCCGCGCCGTGGTCAGGCAGCTCGCCGCCGAAGGCGCGCAGGTCGCGATGAGCTCGAGCAGCGCCGAGCGGTTGTCCGAGGCGCTCAAGACCATGCCCGAGGTCGCGCGCAACGTCGCGACTTTTCCCGCCGACCTCACCGATCCCCATGCCACCGCCGATCTCTTCAACAAGGTGCTCGCCAGGTACGGCCGCCTCGATATCCTGGTGATGAACACTCCGGGTCCGCGGATCGTGCCTTTTGTCGAAACCACCCCGGCCGATTGGACAGCCGCTTACAACACGCTGCTGCGTCCTGCCATAGATCTTGCCCTGATGGCGTCGCGCCAGATGGTCACTCAGGGTGGCGGCAGTATCGTCTTTCTCACCTCGACCTGGGTTAAGCAGCCCTCGCCCGGCGGTGCGCTGTCGTC
>DATJOQ010000302.1:0-15966 GCA_035506935.1 Binataceae bacterium (SeqCode)
TAAAAGGCGATAAAAGGTAAAAAAAGAATTCCGTCTTCGTATCAAGAACTATTTGCTTAAGCAAGACTTGACTAGCTAAACAAATTTATTGTGAATCCATGCCGGCAACTGAGTTGGATGCCGGGCATACTCACGCGGGAACTTCGTCGTATCTTTTATATTGTGGTTATTTATCGGGCGGGGCAGATTGATCGGCCGAACCGCTCACGCTTCGAAACGGAGGCTAGCCGCGGCCGTTCAGCAGGCGCGCGACGATATCCTTGTATTCCTTGGCCATCGGCGAGCGGTAAAAGCGCTGGCGCGTGAAGTACGGGTCGCCTGCATAGAACCATTCATACTGGAGCTGGCGGCCGCCGAACTGCTCGCCGATCAGATCCCACGCGAGCTTGAACAAGCGCACACGATCGCGCGCAGGAGTATCCTTGCCGCGCAAATATTTTTCGAGGTAGGCGGCTATCTCGGGATTGGCGAAGTCGCGCTCGCCGGGAGTCATGATAAGGCCGCTGCCGCTCAGCTCGCGAATCACCTGGATCGCGCGCACCTGGCATTGCGGAATCAGCACCCACAGAGTCGCGGCGACTGAGCGATGGGCGAGCTTCTCGCGCTTGGCGGTCGCGACTTCCTGTGCCGCTGCGCGCACCAGGCCACCGACCAGCTCGACGTTGGCGATGAGCTCGCCCAATTGCGCCTGCACGTGCGCCGCTTCGGTGCGACCGATGGCCTCCGCGATCTGACAGGCAAGCCCCGCGAGCAGCTTGAGCTTGGCGAGTCCGCGGACGCATCCCTGAAGCTGCGCGTAGCCGGGGCGACGCACCAGGATGCTGTTGAAGATCGCGATATCGCGATAGATGAACATCCGCTCCCACGGCACCGTCACGTCGTCGAACACCACGAGCGAATCCTCTTCGTCGTAGTGCGAGCTCAGCGGACGATCGAAGTCGCCGCGGCCGCTGTCGTAGGGCTCGCGGCATACGAACTTGAGCCCCGGCGTGTTGCATGGGATCGCGAAGCACAGTGTGTAATCCTCTTCGCCTTCGCGACGTGGGTAAAACGGACCGACCCAGAGCTCGTTGGCGAAGGGCGCGAGCGTCGCGAGCATCTTGGCCCCGCGCACGATCACGCCGGCATCGGTCTCGCGCACGATGCGCAGCGCGAGGTAGGGATCCGACTGCTCGGCCGGACCGCGCGAGCGATCGATCTGGGGGTCGACCAGCGTATGCGTGAGGCACCAGTCGCGTTCGCGACATTCTTGATGATAGCGCCGCATGTTCTCGGCCAAGCGCGGATCGCGCACTCCCAGCTCGATGAAGCCGCTGGCGAGGTCAGTCAGGATGGCGTTGCAAAAATCCGGCATCCGGCCCATCAGGCCGTAGGTGAAATCGGCGCGCATCTGCTCGGCGCGGATGCGGAATTCTACCTGCTCGATCGTTTCGGCCATCAGAAAGCTTGCGGCAACGCGATCGCCGCTGGTGGGCGAGCGGAAGGTCAGCTCCTCGGGACGCTCGTGCTGAAGGTCGTAGAGCGAGGCGAGCGTGGCGACCACGCCCTGGAATGGCGGATAGGTGGTTACGTCGTTGATGCGCTCGCCGCTGACGAACACGGTGCGTTCGTCACGCAGACTTGCGATCAATTCCTTGCCGCTGCGAATTCCCATGGCTTCTCTGCACTCGAACGGTGCGCGCGGCCTGATGCATTGCGCGCGTGCTCCATGACCTGCTGTATACCTAAACTCGACGCTGACTCAAACCAAAAATTTTTCCGGCTATCTTTGGGTAAAGTCCCATCGAGTGGTGCGATCCGGAGTGCTGCTCTCGATGTACCCGATCACGCGGTTCGGTATGATCTGATAGAACGGTGCTGCGCTGGAGCCGACTGACCAGCCGTACTTGGTTTTGTAGGCGCGGGCCATCTTGCGAAAGATCAAAGTTGATTCGAGCTGGCTCGCGTTACCTTCAAGTGTCAGCGCCTCGCCCTTCTCTTCCAGGCAAATCTTACATCTTGAGTCGGCCTTGAGGTTGCGAATCTTGACGCTGTCCGCGTCGGCCCCGAACAGGAACCTACCATCGACCCATACGCCCCAGATCGGCACCGCGTGCGGTCTGCCATCGGGCCTCACGCTGACGATCCAATAGGTGTGCGCGCGGCGCAATCGAGTCAGCGCCCATTTCCAAGGTAAGGGTTTGCGGCGCCTGGTCTCGGCGCTGCTGGAGTCGGCGGCGAAAACCAGCCGCCCGGGGCCGGGCACTCGAGTGCGGGAAGTCATGACTCAGCTCAAGGGTTTGAGATCGCCCAGCATTGTCGGAATCAACTCCGACACGGTGGGGTGAATATGAACGGCTCGCTGCAACGTAGTGTACGGCGCGCGTGCGTACATGGTGTCGAGGATGCAGTGGATGGCCTCGTCGCCGCCGGTGCCGAGGATCGCCGCGCCCAGGATTTGCCTGGTAGCAGCGTCGACCATCACCTTCATAAGTCCCTCTGACTCGCCCTTTTCGAGCGCGCGCGACACTCTCGTCATCGGCCGCGTGGCCAACAGCGCAGGCTTGCCCGACTTGCGCACCTGCTCTTCGGTAAAGCCACAGCGGCCGAGCGGCGGATCGATGTACAATGCATAGGTCAGCAATCGATCGCTCACGCGCCGAGGATCATTATCCAGCAGGTTTGCGGCGACAATCTCAAAATCATTGTACGCGGTATGGGTGAAAGCGCCCTTGCCATTGCAGTCACCCATTGCCCAGATGCCAGGCGTGCTGGTTCGCAGTTGATCGTCGACCACGATGTATCCGTTCGGGTCGCGTTCGACGCCTGCGCGTTCCAGCCCAAGGTCGTCAGTGTTCGGTTGGCGGCCCATCGCCAGCAGCAAGTGCGAACCTGTCACGTCAGGTTCGCCGGAGTCGCAGCGCAAGCCCACGGCCACATCGTCGCCGCGCGGCTCAAAATGAATACACTCGGCACCAAGACGAAGTTGGATGCCTTCGTTATCAAGAATCTGCCTTATCGACGTGGAAATGTCTTCGTCCTCATGCGGCAGGAGCCGAACCTCCTTTTCGACGATCGTGACTTGACTCCCGAAGCGACGGAACATCTGCCCGAACTCGAGGCCCACGTAGCCACCACCGACGATGACCAGATGACGCGGCAGAACCTCGAGTTGGAGCAGGCTCGCGTTGGTCAAGTACTTCACCTGTCCAATCCCTGGCAGATTCGGAATCCTCGCACGACCGCCCACGTTCAGAAAAATCTCGCCGGCGGCGAGCAGTTCGGCGCCGACGCGCACTTCGTGAGGTGACTCGAAACGAGCGTGTCCATTGTAAACGGCGCAGTTCTTCATGTCGCGCAGGCGCTTTTCGAGGCTCGCGCGCGAGTTGCCGGAAACCGTCTCCTGGCGCGCCTTGACCGCCTTCATGTCGACCGCAACCGGCCCACCAATAGTCACTCCGTAAAACGCCGCGCGCTGCGCCTGACGCGCCGCATAAGCGCTCGCGACCATGGTCTTGGTCGGAGTGCATCCGGTGTTCACGCAAGTGCCGCCGAACAGTTTGCGCTCGATCATGGCGACCTTGCGGCCCGTCGCGGCCAGCCGGCCGGTAAGCGATGGACCGGCCTGGCCTGCTCCAATCACGATAGCGTCGAAGCGAGTAGACATACGATCACCCGTGGTAGCGGACGTCGAACCAAGTGAGTTGATTATACAGACCGCCGAGGGTGTCCGCGCATCACATAGGTCGGTAGAAACCAAGTTTTGTCATCACATCTGGAAGTCTTAACGCCGGCTGCGGATGATTCGACTGCGATGCGACCGGCCGGTTTTTTTTGCAGGAAGCCGTTCGAGCACGAATTCGCGACAGGCGCGCATTATGCGGAGCGCGAGCTTCTCGTCGAGCACCGAACGAGCCATCGTCAGTCCGCCGACGCAGACCGCGTGAATCGCCAGCGCAAGATCGATGTCGTTTTGCTTGCCCAGCGCGCCAGAGACCTTGCGCGCGACCGCAAGCATGCTCTGCTCGTAGGCTTCGCGAAGCTCAGAGCTACCACGCCACACTTCCGCCCCCGCCGCGACGAATGGACATCCGGTCCTGAGGTTCCTCAGATGAGCCGTCCCCAGATTGCGGTTGACAAGAAGTTCGACACCCCGCTCGATCGGCAGGTCGGAGATGCCTTTAATCCACCGCTCCGAGGTGTCCGCGGCGGCGGTGATGAATGCTTCGGCGAGCAGCGCCTCTTTCGATTCGAAATGAGCGTAGAAGGTCCCATGGGTCAGTCCCGCGTCGCCCAGCACGTTCGCGATAGTTGCGCCCTCGAGGCCTTGGACCCGCAGTCTGCGGCTTGCCGCATCGACTATCTTCCTGCGCATCGTGGCCTTGCGTGCCGATCGTCTGGTCACCTTATGAATCTCCTCCGCTTGAGAAGCTCCCAGGATCTTACGTATTACAAGCGTCATACGAAAGCTCCGCGCCTTGCAAGACAATTGGGGGGGCTACGTTTTCGTATGATATTCATCATGCGATATTGACATCAGGATCACGTCCGTGACATTTTGATCTCACGCTCGAAGCTCAAGCGGGGGCGCTTGATCGATGAGAACCAAGACAGAGCAGGCGACGCCGCCCGATCTCGATCACGAATACTACGACGAATTCGGCTTCTATAGCCCGATGCCGCTCAGCCGCGCAGCGCGGCGCGAACCAGGGCCTGATTTTCCCACTGGCCCGGCGGTGGGCGAGCGGCTACCCGGATTTACCCTGCCCGACCAATACGGACGCCCGATCGATTTCGACATCGATCGGCGCGGTCGAAAAGCCATCGTTGTATTCCATCGTTCCGCCTACTGGTGACCGCCCTGCATGACGCAGCTCGTCGAGCTGCAGCGCGTGCTGCCCGAACTTGAAGCCGAAGGCTACTGTCTTTACGCGATCAGCTATGACACGCAGGAGCAACTGCGCAATTTTGCCGACAAGCACGGAATCCGCTATTCACTGCTGTCTGATATCGGTTCGGAAGTCATCAAGCGATATGGAATCCTCAACAGCTTGATTTCGCCTGACGAAAAAGGCCGCCGCTGGTATGGAATTCCTTTTCCGGGCACGTACGTTACCGACGAGAAGGGCGTGGTGGTGCGCAAGTTTTTCAACCAGCATCACGCGGTCCGTGAATCGGGCGAGACGGTGCGCGATCAACTTCTCGGGCGCGTTGCGGACGATGGGACTTCGGCGCGCGCGACGACCAGCGCGGACGATATCGACGTAACGGTGTTTTTGCGCGAGCCCGATCTGAAGCTCGAAATCGTGAGCACCGTATACTGCCGTATCGCGCTGCCGGAAGGAATGCATATCTACGCTGAGCCGGTGCCTGAAGGATTTATCGCGACACGCGTGGAGATCGCACCGATCCGCGGATTACGTATCGGCAGTGCCAGCTATCCGCCGAGCGAGTCATACGAAATGACGTCCTTGGGGATGCGGTTCAACGTCTACACGGGGATAGTCAATATTGGGATTCCGGTGACGCTGACTTCAGAACTGGTAAGGCTGGGCCATCCGCGCGAGGTTGATTCGCTGCCGATCGAGGTAAGACTCGAGTATCAGGCGTGTGACGACACGATGTGTCTGCAGCCGAAGACGATTCAGATGAGGTTCGACGCGCCGGTGGGCGACGTGATCGTACCGGACGGTATACAAGTGTATGTCGAGCGGGTGCTGAATCGAACCGGCAACAATGAGTGAATCCGCGCAGGGTCGGCGGTCACCGAGGTTCGAAGCCGCTGATTGCAACAATCCCTTTTGGGACGCGTGCTTTATTGCTCCTGACGTACCCACTCCTCCTGAATCGTGACCTCGGCACCGGTGGTGTTCACCGCCTTCACGATGTCGCCGTTTTGACCAACCGCGATCGCCTCCGTGAAAGTCACGATCGGGCAAGCGACAGTTGGATTACGCGGAATCAACGTGAATGAAACCGTGCCGGTTCCGCCCAAGGTCAAAGAATAAGTGCCGGACAACTTGCCCTCGCATACTTCGCCGTCGACGTTGATGGTCTCAACTCCGTCTACAAGATTACCGCGACAGTCGGAGGTAACTGCGCCAGTGCCCGCGATCAATCCGCTTGGGAGTATTGACGCCGAAAAGCCGATGGTGTAGCGGCCGCACAGTATCCCGTTTGCCTTCTGTGCAAGAGCGGAACGCGCTCCGGTCAGCATCACCATAGTACTCAGTGACAGTACCAGGGCTATCCTCTTTCTCACCATGTCTGCTTCTCCTCAGATCGACTTTGCCTTCGCGAGACAGAGTCTTAAGTGAGTTGATGCATCAATCACACGGCTGAAAGGGAGAATTAGGACAGGCTTCGGACAATGACCAAGTGAAATCGCGCCGCGTCCAATCCTTTGAGGGCAACGCCGCCGGTATGCCCACCGGATTCGAGTTCAGCAGCGTGATTCCGTCGGTGCCGTCACTCTTGATCGACGAAACCGCATGACAGGTTATGCAAGATGACTGAGTGAGTGGTACGCCGCCGTTCTCCCCTTCGACGATTGAGTTACCTAACAGGGTCGGCGCGCCGTTGTTGACGAGGAAGGTGGTCTGAACTCCGTCGAGGCGATAATTCCTGAACTCGGGCGCGAGGTTCGCCTGATTCTCGAGATTCGCCAACACCCTAGTCAGTTGAGTGTTCGCTCCGTTGGTGCGTGGGGGGTTCGAGCCAAAAAGATCGGTGCATCCCAAAACCTCGCATCGATTAGGGTTGGTCGAGGTGTTTTGCGGTTCCCAGGTGGCCCATAACCACTGACCTAACAACTTTGACATCAGGTTGAATCCGGCCAGCGCGTAACAATTTCCGTTGATGGTCTCGACGTGGACAGTGGAGGTCAGGCTTGGCGGAAGATTACCGCAGTCGTATCCGATGGTTGAGAGTTCGATCCAATCGGCTTTGATTTCGATAGCCGGTGCGGGGAAGTGAATTCCGCCTTTCGAGAATGCGGCCTGCACTTGCCCTGGGCGATTCCAAAGGCCGTCACCGGCAATGTAATCCTGATCTGGGCCGTTCTCGCGCACCTCCTCGCAGATCACGACATCGGGCTCGTTGCCGGGAGGAGCGGCGGCCTTGTTGCAATCCTGATCGGCACCACCCATTTGTCCGAACACTTTCGTAAGCAGACCGGGGCTCTTGGACAGCGTCAGCGGGCTGCCGTGAAGGGCGTGCGTGTTCATGTTAAGGCGTGCCAGAGAGCTCGGCACCTTCAGTCCATTTTCCGGGTCGGCGGGAAACATCTGGCTTTGCTCGATCCAGTTTTCCCACACGACGTAGGGATACTGATCGCTGTTCACCGGACAGGTCGCGGCAACGAACAGTTTCCAGGCAGTCTCCTCGTAGGAACCGGTTATCTGGTTTGGGGGTGCGCAAGGGTTGTTATCGGCGGCTTGCGCGATGGTTTGATTTATCGGACAGAAGCGTCCAGCGACGCTTATAGGAAGCAAAATCGTCATAAAAACGAAGACCAGCAAAAATGTTCTCATATAATAGTCCGATTTAGCTTATAGGTGATTTTAGCCATCGATTGGCAATTTTGGCTTGAAGTTAATAGACAGTCAACGGGTACGCTCGTCTCAGCAGTGACCTATTAGGGGCCCGCCGCCACGCTGTGTCCAAATTTTCAAAAAAATTTCGGCATTTCTTGCACCACCTCGAATCCCGCGCACTAAAAGTGAAAACTTTAGACCGAAGACGCGTCCAAAGTATTAGGAGGTGGCCATGAAGAAGAATATTGCGATGGGACTCGGAGGTGTCGCCGCTATCCTGCTTGATTATCTTGCTGTGGCATTAATCGTGATTCTGCTGGCGGTTATGCGGCGCGATGGAGTTGGTTGGACGCTCGACGTGATGACCGTACTGCTGGTTAGCTATGGGATTTTTGCCTGGTTCTGTGGTAAGCGATTGAGCCATTTCTTGAGCCATTATGACGATAATAGTTCCCTAACTTTCTAAGGCTACGTTCAACGCGGTGCGGTTGGGTTTGGGAATTCTTTTTCCCACAACAAAGATTCGATTGCACGAGGCCACGGGAGCATAGTCCGCGCGGCCTACCCGGAAATTGCCGCGAGCGCCGACAATATCGGTAAGCACAGCTTCGAAGTTGCGTCCGATGGAGCCAGCAGAAGGTTGATCTGTGGCCGTCGGCGCCACCCTGCCGAAAGGCTCTGCAGAATCTTCCGCACTTTCCGTGATCGACATGCCTGGCACGCACGCTGCTGAGATCGGCGTCCTTTCAAGATGAGCGCGCCTGGCAGATGCGACGTAAAGATTCACGGAAAAGAGTCTCCAAGCCCGGCGGAGAAAAGCGATTAGGTATCCCCGCTTGCGGCGTCGCGTTTCATCCTCTCCCAGTTTCCATCCATCGATCCCGGTGCGTTGCGGGAAATGCTCGTACCGTTCGCATTCGACCAGGCGCGCGACAGGCAATTAAAAGGGTCAAAAAGATGCCGTTCAAAAATAGAGGCGCAGGAGGCTATCGTTTATGAAATTCGGAATGCTGCATCTGTTCGAGAGTCCTATGGGTAGGACCGAGTATCAAGTAATGAAGGAGCAACTCGACTTGATGCGGAGCGCCGAGGATTTGGGCTTCGACTCGGTGTGGCCGGCGGAACATCATTTTTCCGATTACGGCTATTGCGCCTCGCCCGCTGTGAGCCTCGCTGCGATAGCGTCGGTTACGAAACGTATCCGGCTGGGCACCGGCATTGTGGTTCTTCCGTTCCATAATCCGATTCGAGTGGCCGAGGAATATGCGATGCTCGATCTTATGAGTGACGGCCGCGTCGATTTCGGAGTGGGACGCGGCTACCAACCGATCGAGTTCAAGGGCTTCCAGCTGGATCAGGCCAAGTCGCGCGGGATCTTCAATGAATCGCTGGAAATCATCATGCAAGCGTGGACGCAGGAGCGGGTCAACTTCAAGGGCGTTCACTTCAACATCCAGGACCTCGCAATACGGCCCAAACCGCTGCAGAAGCCGCATCCGCCAGTCTGGGTTGCCGGTTTAAGCGAAGCGACTTTCCCGATGGTTGGAAAATGGGGATGCAATCTGCTGTGCGCGCCCGTGTTCGGCTTCCAGGGAAACAGCGCCGCCGATTTGCTCAATAGCTACCGGCAGGCGCTGCGCGCATCGGGACACGATCCCGCGACCAAGGAAATTGCGGCGCTATGCATGGTGTACTGCGCGGAGACCACGGCGCAGGCACGCCGGGAGTTTTCCGAATCAGTGATGTGGTACTACCGGACGATCGCCAAGTATATCGCGCCTCCTGCCGGTCAAGGGCCGGTGAAGACCTACGAGCTCTATACCAAGACTCGCGATTTGGCGGCTAAGGTAAGCTTCGAGGAATTGCTCGAGGCGGGCGCGCTGATATGCGGAGACCGCGACCATTGCATCGAGCAGATTACCTCAATGAAGGAGAAATTAGGGTTTACCCAGTTATTGTGCTGGACGCGGCTGGGCGGTTTGGACACGCAGAAAGTGTTGAAGAGCATGGAGTTGATGCAGAAGCATGTGATCCCGTACTTCAAGAAAGAAGAATTAGCGGCGGCTTGAAGAAAACCGTCGCCGCGCCGCCTCTCGATCGCGGCGCAGGCGATGAAGGACGCCACCGGCGGCAAGCTCACGATCTCACTCGGTCTCAACTCGATTGACGCGAACAACGAGAAAAGTCGCGACGCCACGGCCGATCGCACGCTCGAGGTGCTGGCGCTGTGCGACGAACTCAAGATCGATCGCCACATTATCGTGACTATCGGCAAGCACGACGCGGAAACTTTCGAGCGGACGGTGGACTATCTGACCGATCGCCGCATCGCGTACAATCGCTCGCCGCTGGTGGCGCGAGGCTCGGGCTGCGAGCTCTTCGGCGAGTTCGCCTTCGATCGCAAGGACATGGAGGAGCGCTTTCATCCGGCTCTGCGACGCCACGTCAACGGCTACGTGAGTTACACGCCGTTCTTTCTCTCGCCGGAGCTGCATCGGCAGATTTCAGGAGGAGCGTGCAACGGGACCGTGCCGCAAAATCCCGCGATCGGGCCTGGCAGATGCGACAGTATCTGATGATCGCACTCTATCAGCGGCCCTAGCGGAATCGGGCTGGTTCGTCACAGCGGCTGCCGCGAGAACTCGTTGCCTCCAGCTCACCACTGTTCATCGCCGTTCTTTACCCAAGTGCCGCTGACAACCGTGTCTAGGTCCGTCTCAATGGCTAGTATTTCATTGCCGCAGTCCACAACCACGAAGCTGAAATTCAGCGGGGACTGGCCCTTCGGTGTTATGGTAGCCGTGCCCGTGCAGTCGGAAGCGACCGAGTAAGAACCAGTGACGGGCGCGAACGCTAGAGCCGTATCACCCTCACTACCCGCTGCTCGTCCGCTTATTATTCCTTCTCCAGAACGGTTGACCGTTAACTTCAACTTACCGATGAAAGCCACCCATCCTGTGGAGGGCGCCCCTTCGAGGAAGAGGCCGGTTGTTTCAAACCCAAAAGTACCAACAACTGCAGCGTTGGTGCAGGTTTGGGAGTCCTGCTTCACGGCGAATCCCTCGGAAAAAGGGTGAACGGCCAAGAACCCTTTTGACGTAACCACAATGGAGAACGGGCTCCCTCCCGAAGGTGTACCGGTGCCGGTGCAGTCCGGAGCGATTGTGTACGTTCCGTTGAGTGACTCAGTGGCAATTGCACCTTCATGGGATGTTGTAGTCTCTCCAGTAAATGTGCCCGTGGTTGGGTCAAACGTGATCTGAGTCACGGCGGCGGTGGCAGGGGCGCCGTTGCTATCTGTGCCGTCGTGCAGAAACCCGTAGGTGCCTCTCAGAGAGGCGTTTGAACAAGTACCGGCTCCGGCAGCAGAACTGAGTGCAAAACTGGCAAGAAGGATCAGTGAGGCGATGCGAAACATTCTGGAAATCATGGTCCCTCCTCTTCTCTATGTTTTTCGTCTGCGTTCACCTAACTAGATTGGCTAGTCTCTCGACGCCATCAGACATCGCGGTAGTGCGACGACGGTAGAAGAGTCAGGTTCTTCGGCGCCACTGGCAGGGCTCGCCTTTCTTCATTGCATCATGTTGCTTCGTTAATTACAGGACGCCCTACCAGCCTCAATCTCGTCTTGACCGGGATTTCCATTTTTTCCGCCGGAGCAGATTCGCACTGAACGCAGCAGGATGGCAAACGCAAGTTGCAAGCGCTGCGCGAAGTGATGTCAGCGAACGATTACGGCAGCGAGGCTCGGCTCGGTGTCACTGCGACTGTGTGGCGGCGTCGGCGCGAATCGCGGCGGCGATGTCGTCACTGATCTTGGCGAGCGCGCGGCTGTGGGCGGCGGCGAGCGCGTCGAAGCCGTCGCCCTGCACGGATTCGCGCACGACCGAGTGGCCAGTCTTGGTATAACTGCCCGAGGTTTTGCGCACTGACCACACCGCATCGACCACCGAGGCTTCGCCCCTTATCGACTCGAAACGCTGGACGTCGACCGTAACCTGGTAGGCGGGAATGAAGTTAACGGCTGGCTGGGTAATGACGTTGTGAGTTCCAAGGTCCGCGGCGAGATCGCCGGCGATGGCGTGGGCGATGCTGTCGCTTAGCGGCGCGGCCCATCGATTGTAATCATCGACTTCGACCCGGTTGGGTGCGACCTGGACGACGAACTGCGGCTGATCGACCTCGGCCGGAATAAACACCGGATTAACCATCACGGCTTCATGGGCGGAAGTCGCGGTCTGCGGAGCCGCGGTGGGCTCGAGGGTATAGAAGCGCGAGTTTGCCGACGAGCAAGCGGCGATCGCGATCGCAAGCAGCACAATCGCGTTGATGCGGACGGCAAGGCGTGTCACTGGGGTCCTCCCTTCTTGCCATAGATGAGGGACTCGGGATGGCGCTCGAGATAGTCCGAGAGCACGCGCAGTGAACGTGCCGCACGGCTCACCTCCTGGAGCGTGTTGGTCAACTGCTGCGCTTGCGGAGAATTGGGGCCGACCAGGCTGTTGGCGTTGTCGATCGTGCCGCGCGCGCTCACCAGGGTGCGGTCGGTGCTATGCAGGGTCTGATCGGCGGTTATCAAGGTGCGATCCAGGTCGGCGAGCGATTTGCGCAGATTGTCGGCGATCGCCTGCAAGGGCAATTTGTCGATCTTCTTGATCACGTCCTCGACCGTGGCCTCGGTCGCCTCGAGCTGTCCCGGAATGGTGGGCAACTGTATCGGCGTTTGCGACCAATCGATGGTGGCGGGAGGCGCGTCGGGGAAAAAATCAAGCGACACGTAGAGAGCGCCGGTGAGCAGATTGCCGCTGCGCAATTGCGCGCGCACGCCGTGGGCCACCATGCTCTCGATAAGTCTTCGGCGCACGATGGCAAGATCGAGGCCCCGGCCTCTGCCAATGATATTTACACCGAGCCGCCTGGGATCGAGCGTGATAGTCACCGGGATGGAAAAGGCAAAGTTCCTCAGATCGACCTGGGCACGCACGTCGGTGACCTCGCCGATCTTGATGCCGCGGAATTCGACCGGCGCTCCAGGCGTGAGCCCGCGCACCGACTCATTGAAGATCACCTGGTAGACCTGGGGATTTTCGGGGGGCGGTTCGAAAGCCTCGGTGCGGTCGGCGTACAAGGTGAAGACGGTGTTGGCCTCAGCCGGCGGCTCCAACGGGGCATTGGCAGCCGTTTCGAACGCGACACCACCAATCAGGACCGACAAGAGCGACTGCGTCTTGACGTTGAGACCGCTTGCGGAAAGCGAGACGTCGATTCCGCTGGCGTGCCAGAAACGGGTGTCGGGATTCACGTATTGGTCGTAAGGCGCTCGCACAAACGCCTGGACGGTGAAGGATTTCCCGTCCTTGTCGAGTTCGTACGATGCGACCTGGCCGACCTGCAAGCGCCGGAAATAGATCGGCGTACCGGTGTCGAGCGAACCAAGATTGGGAGTCTTGAGCACGAACAGGCGGCCGGGAAGATCGCCGGTCACCACCGGTGGCGTCTCGAGCGCCTCGAAGTCACGCTTTTCCTCCTTCGAGCTTCCGATTTCAAGCGTGATGTAGGCGCCAGAAATCAAGGTGCCGAGACCGGTTATGTTGGCCCCGGAAACGCGCGGGCGCACGACCCAGAACTTGGTGTCCTCGGCGAGAAAGCTCTCCGTTTTGGGAGCCATGTCGGCGGTCGCGATAACTCGCCGGTGATCATCGGAGAGTCGAATCGCGGTAACGGTGCCGATATCGACGCCGTTGTAGCGAACCTTGGTTTTGCCGGCTTCCATCCCTTCGGCCGAATGAAAGACGATGGATATCTGTGGCCCTTCGCTCAAGGCCCTGGTCACCGCGACCCACGCGCCGGCCACCGCGGCGACGATCGGAACGAACCAAACCAGAGAAAACCGCGTGCGCTTTTTGGACACGACCCTCGAGTCGGGAGCCCGAGGTATTGGCGCTTCGGGGTCAGGCATATTCGACCTCATTGGAACTGGCGGCATCCCAGATCAGACGCGGATCGAAGGACTCGACGGCCAGCATGGTGAAAACCACCACCGCTGCGAAGAAGAACAGGCCAGGCGCGGGCGCAACGGACATCAGCGGCTGAAGCTGAATCAGCGCCGCGGTGAAAGTATCGACGAACACGTCAACCATCGACCAGCGCCCGATGAACTCGACCATCCGGTAAAGCCGGAGGCGTTGCTCGGCGTTCTTCACCGATCCGCGCTGCGCGCTGACAAGCAAATAGGCCAGCGCGACGATCTTCGCGCTCGGTATCATGATGCTCGCAACCAGCACGATAATCGACAGGGGCCACCCGGTCGGCGACCACAAAAGTACTACACCCTGTAGGATCGTATCGGAATCACTGCCGGTTGCGGTGGTGGTAGTCAAAACCGGCAGGACGTTGGCGGGGATGTAGCATACTGCGGCGGCGATGAGAAAAGCCCAGCTTCGCTGAAAACTTCCGTGCTTGCGAAACGCAAGCGCTTCACCGCATCGCGGACAGCGGCCGTCGTCGTGGCCAGGCGCGGGACGTGACAACAGGCCGCAGACGCCGCAACTCTGCAATCCATGCTGGATTGCGGTCATCGCGGGCGCGCTCATGACACATCCTCGACGATTCCGACGCGCGAGGCGGCGCTGTGCTCCGACGATGCGGCCCACTCGATTCGCTCCCAGATTTGGCGCGAGTCGAAGCTCGCCTGCATTCCAGCGAGAACGAATACCAATGCAGCAAGCGCAAACAATGCCGCTCCTGGAATCACGGTCGCGTAGTCCTGGATTTTCACCAGCGCGACTAGCACGCCCAGCATCATGACTTCGATCATGCTCCAGGTACGCGCGGTCGGCTGATGGCGCATCAGACTTCCGACCCAATTCGGAGGACGCTCGCGACGGGCGCCGAGCACGATCCCCAGCATCAAGCCGATCTGCAGAGCGGGCGCGATCAAGGCAGTAAACATCACCAGCGCGGCAACGATCTGTTGGTTATCGTTCCAGAGCTGCTGGACGCCGCCGAATACCGTGGTGGAGGCTTGGCGCCCGACGATCGTCAGACCGAGCATCGGAACCGAGTTGGCGATTACATAAAGGACCGCAGCCGCGAGCGCCAAGGCCAGCGCGCGATTGAGCGGATCTTCGCGGCGGCGCCACACTTCCTCATCACAACGCGGGCATCGCGCCGACGCGCCCGGTGCGAGATCGGGAAGGCGCTGCAGCTGATCGCAATGGGGGCAGCCGATCAGGGAATTCTCGGCCACTGGCTCGTTGTAGACCTCGCTACCCAATCTGATTCTCGCCGGTTTAAATTTCGGCCCGGTGCGACACTTCTATACCGGCGCGAAACATCAATAAAGTACTGTCTGGAAGCTGAGTCTCGCGCGCTTGATGCCTCATAACAGATTAGCCGCTACGAGAATCAGGCTGCAGCCGGAACGGCCACGACAGCGCATCGTGCCATCGCAGGCCTTAATCGCGCAAGTTGGAATGGATTTCCATGGGACTAAAGTCCCATATGATTTTATTTTTTGTTTGGCAGTATCAGTGCTGCACGACGTGACTCTCGTCATTTGTGAAGGGCTTGAAAACTTCGGCGGCCGGCGTGTAACACGAACTTCGAATCCTGGGGATACGAGATGCCACGCGCCGGTTTCTTGTTCTTGCTCGCAGTCTTGCGGTTAATCATACCGGCGACGGCGTTTTGTCTGACTCAAGCCGCTCCGATGTCGCAACTGGCGGAAGAGAAACTGGAGCAGGATTTCACCGATCCACTCACGACTCTCCCTCAGATAATTGTCAGGGACAGCTTCAGCCCGGCGAATTTCGGACCCTGCAGGCCACTGCTATGCTTCAGGAACGAAGAGACCAATGCAGTCATCATCAGGCCGCTGATCCCGCGCGTACCGCCCAACAGCCTGCTTCCGCTGGTACAGCTAATCCGGCCGACCTTTACGCTAGTTACAGTACCCAGCTCGCGAGGCGGAACGCGTACCGAGTTTGGCGACCTGCCGTTGTTTGACCTGGCAGCTTTGCCATGGCCGGACAGACAGAGAACCGGGCTGCTGATGGGTCTCGGTCCCACCTTCGTATTTCCCACCGCGACGTCCAAGAGTGCGGGCCAGGGTGCGTGGCAGGCAGGTCCGGCGTTTGGCGCGATCTACTCGGCAATTCCAGGATTTCTGATAGGGTTCATCGCTCAAAATCCGGTCTCATTCGCCTACACCTCACCTCATCGCCCGCCTCAGAACACGTTCGAGTTTCAGCCTGTTCTGGCACTTCATCTGTGGGGCCAATGGTATCTGCGATCGGCAGAGGCGGAATGGTCCATGGGATGGCATCATCATTCACCCACGACATTGCCGCTGAGTATCGGAGTCGGTCGAACGTTGGTAATGCCGGATCTGCCTCCATTGAGTCTCTTCGTCACCGGACAATGGATGGTGTATCGGCAATTCGCCCCGATC